>MHZD01000001.1:0-89 GCA_001828645.1 Planctomycetes bacterium RIFOXYC2_FULL_41_27
GCATGCTTTTTGCCGTACACCCTATTGTAAGTGAAGTCGTTAATATGATCAGTTACAGAGAAGACCTGATTGCAACGGCTTTCCTGATT
>MHZD01000001.1:197-827 GCA_001828645.1 Planctomycetes bacterium RIFOXYC2_FULL_41_27
CATCGGAAACGTACTATTTCTCTCTCTGCAGGTGCGATGGCCACCTATTTTTTTGCCTTACTTTCGAAAGAATCTGCCATTGTACTACCTGCCCTGATTTTTATTTACGAACTACTTATTTCCAGAAAATATTTTACTCCCAGGAAAACAGTCCAAAAAATAGTGTGTGCACCCTTTTTTATGGGATACATAGGGGTAAGTATCGTATATCTCATTCTTAGATTCTTTATCCTGCACAATCCCGGCGAAAAAATCGTCTATCCGGAGGGCGGTATTTTTGTCAACATGCTCACGATGACAAAGGTTTTGGGCAGATACATTACCAGTATTTTCCTGCCCTTCAACCTGAATGCAGACTACCATGTCCTCTACCTTAAAACACCATTTACATTATCCTTTCTCTTTCCCCTTTTCATGCTCATTTCCATCGCCATAATTGCCATTCGGTGGTGGAAAAAATTTGCAAGAACATCTTCCGGTGTAAATAGAACGAGAGATTTTTACCCGGTAATACTTTTTGCCATTCTCTGGTTTTTTATTTCTATGCTTCCCGTGATGAATATCATTCCGTTGGCCAATATTATGGCAGACCGCTACCTCTATCTCCCCATCCTGGGTTTTTGTCTGCCC
>MHZD01000001.1:854-1028 GCA_001828645.1 Planctomycetes bacterium RIFOXYC2_FULL_41_27
GCCGTAATAAAGTATTCTGTAATCATTCCTTTAATAATATTTTATATTGTCATGACGGTTAGCAGAAACAACGTTTGGCGGGATGAATTTACGCTATGGTATAAATCTTCTCAAAGCCCGTTGTGCAGTTTTACGACGTATAATAATCTGGGAACGCAGTACAACAAGAAGGGT
>MHZD01000002.1 GCA_001828645.1 Planctomycetes bacterium RIFOXYC2_FULL_41_27
TAGATGTAATTTTCATTTGGCAGTAACTTTCTGACTTCCTTTATAATTGAAAGACTTCCAACTCCAGAATCAAAAATTGCGATGGGATTTTTTTTATCCATAATCTAAAAGCATGGCCATGTACGAAATTTTTTCACCATATTTAATTATTATTACTATAATCTAGCAAATTTTTCGCTAACAAGCCTTAAAAAGAAATTTTTAAATCGAAATTCTTCTATAGAAAACAAAAACATTTTTCGATAAAACCATTTAATCAAATCAGTTAAAAACGACATCCCGAAGAAAAATATTATTAGGCATATTTATTGCTCTTCTCTTTTTCATATTTGAAAATGTTATGAACAATTAACTTTAGACAAACGCATTAATTAGTAATCCTGCTTGCGGGCTTTGTTGCAATATTGTGATGCAAAAGGCTTTTTTAGTTTAATAAGATCATTTTGTAATTTTAAATAGATAAAAACAAAAATCAAGGAGGAATATATAAAAAAACACTAACAGATTTATTTTTTGAAAGAGACAAGGGCAAGCAATGCAACAACGAGCAGCACTTATATGTAATTTAAATTGTGAATAAAAACTTTTATTAATATTTTATTGGAAGGAGTAAGTTATGGCAATGTCCGTTGATGCATTTTTTGATAAATTAGAGGCTGACGTTTTAAAACACCCAGCGGTGAGCACCCACTCATATTTACAAAAATTCAGTAAAAGGGCGACTAAGGCTGCAGCAAAACTGTATGGTGAACAATATTATTGTTTTTCGAGGCATTTTTCACGTTATTTGGCAGGCGCAGTTGCTATTTGCCCTGATGAGAAAGGCAGGGCTCCGTTGATTAAAAATTTATTTGAAGAATACGGTGGTAGAAGTGAGCAACAAAAAGGGATGGATGCAGAGCTTACCCATCCTGCGATTTTCCGCAAATTCTTGAGATCAACAGGTATTGATACATCGCAGAGTGCGTTAGATAAAATAGTGATGTTACCGGAAACAAAGCTATTTGTGGAAAAATATTTAAATATTCATTACATGGATTATGTTGAAGCATTAGGAGCATTGGGACCAGGAACAGAATTTATGGTACCGACCATGTACACTATAATCCGTGAAGGTTTAAAGCATGCAGGATTAAGTGACGACGATGTGCTTTTCTTTACTGCTCATATCGAATTAGATGTTGAGCATGCTGCAAATATCAGACGTTCATTGGAATTCTGTTCACAAACTGAGGAACAACAAGCAAAGATCAGAAAGGGGGCTTTTGATTTCCTCGATACAAGAAGTGTACTATGGAATGGTTTAGAAAAGGCAAGCGAGAAGTACTTTAAGTAAAACCTAAAATCCTGCAATCAGGGAAAAACCTGATTGCAGGATTTAGATAAAAATTAATTTAAAGAAAGGAGTTCTTCATGGGATCCTTGTTTATTCCAAACAGATCCAGGGCGACTGGGACATGGACACGTTTAGGTGATGAGGTGTTACCGCAGAGCGGTATGTGTGTTACGTGTTTAGATGGTTGTCCTGGCTTCTGCGAAATTGGGAAATCATCGTATCGAGGTCCAGAGGCAATATATCCAGGCCCATTCGGACAAGTAACCGCTAGCGCTCAAAAAGAGTTTCCTGTTGATTTTTCCCATTTTAATATTACTGGCTCAATTACCGGGCATCATCAAAAAGAATATGACCTGTTTACAAATGCAAACATTGGAACCTGTATGGGGCGTGATAGAGGTCTTAAATTACGAATACCTATAATTTGCACAGGTCTAGGTTCAACCATGATTGCGCAAAATCACTTTGAATCATTAGGGATTGGTGCAGCAATCAGTGGTTCGGGTATCGTTATTGGTGAGAATGTTGCGGCAATGGATGATAAATCAACCGTTACTGGTGGAAAGGTTGCAAATAGCCCGGAATTGGTTAGACGTTTTAAATCATTTAAGGGTTACCAGAAAGATGGCTATGGATTTATTGCAATACAAGCAAATCAGGAAGATTGGCGGCTTGGTGTTTTGCCGTATTGTTTAGAGAAATTAGGAAGCGATGCCGTTGAATTAAAGTGGGGACAAGGCGCTAAAAATATCGGTGGTGAGGTTAAATTAACTTCTATTGAAAAGGCCATCCGATTAAAAAAGTTAGGGTATGTTGTCATACCTGATCCAGAAGACAAAGTAACCCAACATGCTTTTGAAACTGGCACAATAAAAGGTTTTGAAAGGCATACGCGAATGTGTGCCATCCCAGATGCTCTGTCACGAGCAATTGATGGTTTTATGAATGATGTGCAACATTTACGAGATGCAGGGGCGAAATATGTCTTTTTGAAGACGGGTTCTTACCGTCCGTCTGATTTAGCCCGTGCTATTAAGTTTGCTTCGTTGGCAAGAATAGACGTTTTGACAATTGATGGTTCTGGTGGCGGCACAGGAATGAGTCCGTGGCGTATGATGAATGAATGGGGAGTGCCAACTGTCTATATTGCGGCTTTAACTTATCAATATTGCAAGAGGCTTGCAGACCGCGGAGAATATGTTCCGGATATAGTACTGGCAGGCGGTTTGGTTTCGGAAGACCACATTTATAAGTCATTTGCACTTTTACATCCTTTTATTAAAGCGGTCGGGATGTCCAGATCAACCATCTGCGCCGCCATGGTAGGGAATACAATCGGTAAAGCTGTTGCGGAAGGTAAAGTGCCAAAACCTGTTTCAGAATACGGTGCCACACTTGATCAAATCTTTTATTTTTCAGGCAATATTAAAGAACAATTTGGCAATATTCCTGCCGGCGCTATGGGCATGTATTCTTATTATCAAAGATTGGCAACGGGATTGAGACAGATTATGGCTGGTTCAAGAAGATGGTCAGTTACCGATATAACGCGTGATGACATCTTCTCTCTCACAAGAGAAGCAGCAGATGTAACGGGTATTAGTTACATTATGGATTATGATAAGGAGCAAGCCGAGAAAGTGTTGGATGCATAATGATTCTTACATCGGGAGAGAAAAAACCGCTGTAAAAGTGGTTTTTTCTCTTTTGGTGTTAGACCTTTCTATTCAAAATGTTTTGGTTATGCATTGTATTGAATTGAACTTTTTAATTAATTTTAGAAGAGGGTAAGTATGGCAAATAAAACGTTGGCTGATTTAGATGCAATGACGATTGAAGCGGCGTATAAATTGTCTTTCGGTGATAGAGATAAGCTGTTAGATTTGATAATTAAAGATGCCTTGAGAAATGTTGGAAAACAACCGGAAAGGCAAATAGGGTTGATGAGCGATTATTTTGAAGAGGATATGGTTCGGCTTACGAAAGTGCGCGCAATTAAAATACGTTGCGGAGGCTTTATTCCTGTTGACTCAACGGGCGAGGTGCCTAGCCTCGTGCCAAAAGAGCAATTTAAATTAGTTTTTTCAAACGTGAAAAAAGCATTAGAGAGCATGGGATCAAATTTAAATCGAGTGGTAAACATGATTATTTTCCTTAAAAATATGGATTATTGGGGCGAGATGAATGCCGTATACAGGGAATTTGTCAAATCCTGCCCCACTCGCGCTGCGATTGGCATACAAGACCTGAACAAGACGTATCAAATTGAATTGGTAAATATTATTGCCTACAAGGTAGCAAAATAGTTTTAGAATGAAGCAAAAGTCTTACTTCTATCCATTTAAAAAAATAAAATAAAAGGTGATACGTATGTGTAGCTATTTTCTGTGTAACTTTGTGTCTGTACGGAGTCGCTTTCACATTGTAATGGTACTCCTGATGGCTGCTTCCATCCATGCCGTATGGTCAATGCCAGGGTTATTTACTCATAGTCTCCAAGCACAAACGGCATTTAACGCAACAGATAAAAAACCCATGTCAGAGACTGGGGAATACGCCGAAAAAGGAAACCCTTTGTTCGGATTGCAGCGCACAGCACAAAATGTGTCTGAAATGAACCACGCACCATTGCCTATAATTGATTGGAATGATCAACTCAAGCTCTTCGCGTTGGAATCCACTACACATCGGCTACCTGAAAAAACACAAACAGCATCGGCATGGCTATTGTTCCCGACGATTATTGCGCTAGGTGTCATTTTGTACTTATGGAGAGTCAACATCGTGAGCAATGCCATCAAATATGTATCAGAATTCTTGGGGACGTTTGCTCTGATTTTTGTTGGGGCGGGGTGTGTGTGTGCCGACTACTATTTGGCAAAATCTGGCTCTAATGGGTTTGGACTGCTTGGAATTGCCATTGCATTCGGCTTTGTTGTGGTTGCTATTGCATATTCATTCGGTTATGTATCCGGTGCTCATATCAATCCCGCGGTTACAATCTCCATGGTTGTTTCAAACAGGATGGATGCGAAAACGGGATTCCTGTATATTGTTTCGCAAATAGGAGGGGCTGTATTTGGCGGGTTTTTGTTGAAAATGCTTTTTCCCGCGGCAATGGCAATAAATCTGGGGACATGCACCCTTGGTTCCGGAGTTACAATATTACAAGCTATCATTATGGAAGCAGTAATAACATTTCTTCTGGTTTTTGTAGTATATGCAACAGTGATTGACAAAAGGGCAACCCCTGCCCTTGCCGGATTTGCTATCGGTTTGGTAGTTTTGTTCGGAGTTATGGTTGGAGGCACAATTAGCGGCGGTTCGATGAATCCTGCCCGCGTGTTTGGGCCTGCATTAGCATCCGGCCATTTTGATAACCATTATATTTGGTGGCTTGGCCCTATTGCCGGCGGCGTACTTGCCGGATTAGTATATGAAAACTTTTTTGCCGAAAAAGAAAAGAATAAACAACAACTCATTGACATTAGACCAAAAAGAGCAATATAGATTGGTTTTTTCAAACCTGAAAAAAGCATTAGAGAGCATGGGGTCAAATTTAAATCGAGTGGTAAATATGATTATTTTTCTAAAAAATATGGATTACTGGGGTAAGATGAACGCTGTTTATCGGGAGTTTGTTAAATCTTGTCCGACTCGTGCGGCCATTGGAATACAGAACCTCAATAAAACATATCAAACAGAAATAGTAAACGTTATTGCTTATAAAGTTGCAAAGTAGTTTAACGATGAATAAACTGGAGTTCCTTTAATATTAAGGCTCAATTGCCAAATAATATAAGCCTATGTGCCTGACGACTCCCGTTACTGAAAATCATGTGGCTTAAAAGTATGTGATTTCATCGTATATGCCCTTTCTTAAGACCGGCTCAAACAATATTGCTTACAACGGCAATCTGTAAAATAGTTTATTCATATCACTTCTTTCCTTTTCCTACAGTAACAAAACATCAAAACATTTTATAGCAATAAATTCATAAATTAGGTTTGTTGTCCGACACTTTGAAAATCAGGCGCTTCGCCAGGCGCAGCACAAACGCTGTCATGGCTAAAGCCCAATTCAGACTTCGTCGTGAGCTCAGTCGAACGATAAGACCGTCAGTAACCCCAAGCCTTAAGGCTGGGGTTAGTGGGTACACGTCGTACCGGGGCTTTAGCCCTGATGGCACAGCAACCTGTCTGCGAGCGGACTCGCTCAGGCAGGCATGAAGTTGTTCATGTTATTTATTGTCAATCCCTTAGTAGGTTTTATAATTGCGGATGCATTGCTTTTTCTCTTTAATTATGTCTGTAATACTTATAAAATATAAAAATTTCGTAACAGTTTAGTTTTTTGCAAACATCAATAGTTGAAAATGCCTCTGTGACACAATATGTAGCGGCAATTCATGAATTGCCGCTACATTGCATAATAACCACATTATTACTGGAATTTTTCAAAAAACTAAACTGTTACAAAATTTCTAACAATAGATTATGAGAATATGGGTATTTCAATGTATCCTTCTTTTCGGTTAAAAAAACGAGAAATTACGAATACGTTATTGAAGAGTATTCATAATCGGCTTGATGAAGCTATAGATACAATTAGGGAAAAAGATCCTGTCTTTTATAAAAATTGTAATAAACTATTTGCCCTTCTTAAACAACCGCAAAGCGTCTGGGAAAGACATTTAGAATTTTATAAAGATACTGGCCAAAAAATAGTCCTGTATTCATCTGTTGTATTCCATAACACTGCCCTTGGTCCCCCTAAAGGGGGTGTAATGCTCATTACCCCGCAAATCTTAGGGAAAGATTTCTTTAAAACCTTTGATAGTTTCAGAGATCAAAGAGCTTCTGTCGAAGAAACCTGGAAGTCTTGCTGTAAATGGGTGACAGAAGAGATTGAAGCCCTCTCCATTGTAACAACATTAAAGCTAGCCCTTTATTCTTTGCCATTAGGGGGTGGTATGTGTGGAGTTTTTTTAGGAGAATTGAAAGATATCAATGGAGAAATATTCCTGCAGTCTATTGAATTGGCAAATGATGAAAAACAGAGGTTATTTAGAGAAATAGGCTATTTGCTTACCATGGAAGGCATTATGGGATATAACACATATTCTCCTGGACCAGATTTAGGAACTGATGAAGCGATGATGGATTCAATGGCAGACGGGCATTTTAGGGCACTGGCAGAAATGGAAGAAATTAAGGAAAAAGGTCTTTTAGAAAGATTGAAAAACATAAGGGATTCTGAAATTATATGGACATCGGGAATGCCGTATTTAAAGGTAGCGGATGAATTCTCAAAGAACATAAGAAAATATGGGGATGGAAAACAAAGCGTTCCCGAATTAGGGGCGGTTACATCTAAAACGTATAGCGGTTTGGAAGGCAGGACAGAAGCTACGGCATTTGCGGCAGTAGAAATCACTAATTTTTTGGTGTGGTATAACGAAAATCCTAAAGATTATTTAAAGGTAAGGATTGGGAGAGAGCGGAAAAATTATTTGGAGGGAAAAACTGTTGTTATTCAAGGTTTTGGGAAAGCGGGTCTCAACGCAGCCAGGTACTTCTCATTAATGGGTGCAAAAGTTGTGGCAGTAAGTGAGTATGACCAGAAGCAAAAGAAGATAGTAGCTATTTACAATATTCAGGGATTAAACATACCGGCATTAGTTGAATATAGAGAAAAACGCGGCAGTATTTATATGTTTGAAGAGGCAAAAATATATGAAGATCCTTGCCAATTGTTAGAAGAAAAGGCTGATATCCTTTTTCTTGCAGCTATTGAAAACCAAATTACTGTTTACAATGCTTTCAATATTCAAGCTAACTACGTTGTTTCGGCAGTTAATGGGGGCATTACTCAGGAAGGGTATCACATTCTAAGGGAAAATAGAAAAATTATTGGAAGTGATTCCATTGTGAAATCTGGTGGAATCATTGCTTCATATTTGGAAAAAATACAAAATGCCCAAAATGATACATGGGAAAAGAATTATGTTTTTGAAGATATTATTGCGCGGATAGAGAATGTACTAAAAAACAACGTTATTAAGAATCAAGTGGAAAAGCATGGTATGGACATGTCTTTAGCTGGAGATGTGGTAGCTATAAGAAGAATTGTCAGTACAACAGAAGCGAAATATTTGCAAAGAGTAAAAAAAGCCGCAAAAAAACCTATAATTATTGGAATTTTTGATTCAGGTCTAGGTGGCATCATTGTAGCAGAGAAATTAAACAAAATGCTTTCCGAAGGTAATATAAAACTTTTGCTCCTTACGGACAAAGCAAATTTTCCATTTGGTCAAAAAACGCAAGATGAAATAAACAAAATAGCATTCCAGGCTATTTATGAAATAAATGAACGTTGTAGAAACATAAAAAAATCAAATGTATTTTTCAACAAAGTGTTTAATAAAATACCGTATCTAATGAAATGCTTACTAATGAAGCTAGGGATAGTTTCCAGAGACATCATCGTCTGTTTTGCCTGTAATACTGTGGACACTTTAGTCGACCGTCAAAGGTTAAGAAAGAGGTTTCCACATATACAATTTATAGGCCCTGTACAAAATACCATAGCAAAAATTAAAAAATTGCCTATGGAAGCAAAGATAGGTGTTATTGGAACCGTGGGAACAATAAAAAGTGGTATCTATGAAAAACATATAAGAGAAGCCGGATATAGCGTTATTGTCAAGTCTACCCCTTTGTTGGCCGTATTATCTGAAATGTTGTATAAAAAGAGTTTTGATACGGAAGAAATGCAAAAAGCGTTTTATAGAATTGCCAGGGAAATAATTCAGGCAAATCTGGAAGAATTTATTAAATGCAATAGAATATCACATATCTGTCTAGCCTGTACACACTATGATTATTTAAAGGCTACAATTAAGGATATTTTTGGAGAACTTCAATTTATTAGTACCGTTGAAACTGTAATTGATGAAGTCAAAAACCTCTTAAAACGGTTACCGTTACAGTTGGGCGAAAGAGAGTTAGAATTTGTAAAAATGGCAAAAAAAGGAAGAGATTTTGATAGATTAATTCTTGAAGAGATTATTCTCTCTCAATATTTAACGCCGAATGAAAAGGTACGATTCGGGGAAATGGAAAATCAAATTAAAGGCATCATACAAAATAAATTAGCGGAAACAAGGGCGGAAGAAATTGAAGATATTAAGTTTTTTGATAGTAAAAGTGTTAAAGTGAAATCTTATGGAAAAGAATGGGTGATAAGTCTATTCCCAAGGGATTAAAAAAAATATTTATGATTGGAATAAATCACGCATTACCTCAACTTGGCTTTGATTTCGGCAAGTAATCTTTCCTGGGTAAAAGGTTTTTCAAGGAAAATCAGATTTGGGTCTATCTCGAATATTGTTTTATATGATCGTGGTGAAAAATTGCTTGCAACAATGACGGGGATATTAGTATACATAGAGTTTGATTTCAACTGCCTGAGGAATTCATCACCCGACATTTGATCGAGTAATAAATCCAGGATAACGATATCCGGTTTTTCTTTTTTTAGCAGCTCAAAAGCCTGCACTCCGTCAGTTGCATGCAGGATGATATAATCTCTATCCTCCAGCATTG
>MHZD01000003.1 GCA_001828645.1 Planctomycetes bacterium RIFOXYC2_FULL_41_27
GGGCGGGCGCTGAAGGGATCATCGAGTATCCATTAAATAAAGTTATTCTTTAACAAATGGCCTTTACGGCATGGTGCGAACAAAATAAAGAAATATGCAATGTTATCTGGAAGATATTTTACTATTACTTTTGTTTTCATAACGCTCTTATCTATAGGTTTTCAGGGATGTAGCAGTGTTACAGCAAGACAGGGAATACAATCTGTATCCAGAGTTAAAAGTCAGCCTTTATCAGACAAGGACATGGCGCACGTATATTTTTGTACTGGATATGCTTTCATGCTGGATAGGGATTGGGAAAATGCAACTATTAATTTTGAAAAGGCAATTCTGTTAGACCGTTCTTCCGAAAGAATCATCCGTCATTTAGCTACGTGTTATTTCCAATTAGGCAAGAATGAAAAATCGATTGATTTTATTGAAAAGTTAGTCATGCTCAAACCCCATGATTTCAGCGTTCATTATACCTTAGCCACCCTTTATGAAACCGTCGGAAAACATCAGGACGCAATTGCAGAGTATGAACGTGCGCGCCGATGCAAGACAACCAAATTAGATAACGTGTTTTTGGCGGACGCCCTTTACAGACTTGCCAATCTTTATATGCAGGAAGGGATGATGGAAAAGGGCGCCGAATGCTACAAGAACATGTTTGACCTGAAACTTGTAAGCGAACCGGCAAAGATATATTATGAAATAGGCCAGCGATATTTTGAAAAAAATGATATAAAAAAAGCCCTGGAATATTTTTTAAAGGTTAAAGAGGCTGATCCTAAATTGAGTTTTGCCAGTTTCTATCTTACTCTTTGTTACGATGCACTCAATGACTACGAAAATGCCGTGAAGGAATCAAAAGCTTTTTTGGAAAAGGATACGGATAACTGGGTCATGCATCTTGCATTGTCAGAAATATATGGAAGAATGAAAATTGAGTCTAAAAGGAATGAAGAAATCAAGAAAACCCAGGAAATCCTTGAGAAAAATGTGGATGCCGGAAGTAAGAATCCAAAGGAATATTTCATGTTATGCCAGATTTACCGGAATCAGCGTAAGATCGGTGAGGCAATTGCCGTTATTGAGAGCATGAAATTGATTCCAATGGATAAAGAAACAAAACGGGATACACATTTCCTGTTAGCGAATCTTTATTACGAGGATCAAAAAATGAATAAAGTTGAGGATGAGTTGCAGATGACCTTAAAGCTTGATCCCGATTTTCACGAGGCAAGTAATTTCCTTGGATATTTGTTTGTTGAAAACAATAAAAACCTGGACGAAGCCATACAATTGATTAACAGGGCATTGAAAGCACAGCCCAGGAATGGCGCCTATATTGACAGTTTAGGTTGGGCTTATTATAAAAAGGCGCAGGCAGAAGGAAGAAACGATTATTTGATTATAGCACTTCAAAAGTTGCTGGAGGCTGTTCAACTCCTGGAAGAGCCTGATATCTATGAGCACATTGGAGACGTTCATTATAGTTTGGGACATTGGGATGAAGCCGTCAAGGTCTGGGAAAAAGCCCAAACCTTATATAAAAACGTACGCAGTAATGAAGTGCAAGTTGAGAATATTACGACAAAACTGGAAAAGGTTAAAAGGTTAATTTCTTTAGAGGAAATGAGTTCAAAGGTTATTGCAAATCATCTGGAGGTTGAAACAATCACTCGGCCTTAAAGACGTTTTTTAATGAAATGATTTGTAGAGGAATAGAGGGAAAATGGCTGGACATTCACATTGGGCAAGTATAAAGCATAAAAAGGGCGCTGCTGACGCTAAAAAAGGTAAAGTATTTTCTAAGATAGCTCGTATGATTACCGTTGCCGCTAGAAAAGGCGGCAGCGATCCCGATATGAATCCAAAACTACAACTTGCAATAGATAAAGCCCGTTCTGTTAACATGCCCAAGGATAATGTAGAACGCGCTATTCAGAAGGGAACAGGAGATTCTGCCGGAGATATAGAGTTATTTGAGTGTTTGTACGAGGGATACGGGCCGCACGGTGTTGCCATGATGATAGAAATTCTGACGGATAATAAAAATAGAACCGTCCCTGAAATAAGAAAGATCTTTGGACGATTTGGCGGGAATATGGGAGAAGCGGGTTGTGTATCATGGATGTTTGAAAAGAAGGGGCTTATTATAGTGAACAGCAGCAATCTCAATGAAGACGACTTGATGATGTTGGTGCTGGATGCCGGCGCCGAGGACTTACAAAAGGTTGGTGATGTTTTTCAGGTGATATGTTCTCAAGCGGATTTAGGCAAGGTCAAAAAAGCCATCGAGGGTAAAAATATAAAAGTTGAAACTGCCGAAGTGAGCTGGATTCCCAAGAACAATATTGATTTAGAAGAAGCGGAGGGCCGTAAAGTACTGAGGCTTATGGAGGCGCTTGAAGATCACGATGACGTGCAAAACGTATATTCTAATTTTAACCTTCCACAAAGCCTTTTGGCAGAAATGCAATAAACCTCAAAGTAAATAAATGTAAGTAGTTTGTTCCTTTTTACTTTTTATCAGTTTCTTTGTTTATGAATTGCAGGTTTTGTTGAGGCTGTTCGACTGGGGCAATATCTACTTCTTTATGAATTCTTGGACGTTTCTTTTCGATGCTTAACAATTCTAATACCTGCTCTCCCTCCAGAACTTCTTCCTCTTCCAATTTCTTTGCTAATAGTTCCAGTTTGTCTTTATTATCGTTGAGCAATTTTTTTGTTTTCTCGTAGCTTCCCATAATAATACCGGTAACCTCTTCATCAATTATGATGGCTGTTTTATCGCTGTATTCTTTTTCCTGGACGAGATCGTGCCCAAGGAAGATATTCCCTGATTGTCTGCCAAAGGTCTGAGGTCCTAACTTCTTACTCATTCCGAATCTGCATACATAATTCCTGGCCAGATGTGAAGCCTTTTCTAAGTCGTTTTGTGCGCCTGTCGATATTTCATGGAGGACGAGTTCTTCGGCAGCGCGGCCTCCGAGTAACACACAAAGGGTATCCAGGATTTCAGACTCACTTGTCAGGTATTTATCTTCCATCGGAAGCTGCATGGTATAACCCAGCGCAGCAGTTCCTCTCGGGATTATAGATACCTTATGTACGGGGTCAGTGTTGGGAAGCAATGCAGCTACAAGAGTATGACCTGATTCATGGAATGCAACGGTCTTTTTTTCAACATCGCTCATAATCCTGCTCTTTCGTTCAGGACCGGCTATCACCCTGTCGATGGAGGATTCTAATTCCTCCATACCTACAAAGTTCTTATCGTGCCTTGCCGCAAGGAGTGCAGCCTCATTGATGACATTTGCCAGGTCTGCACCTGAAAAGCCAGGTGTACGTTTTGCAATGACTTTTAAACTGACATCAGAAGCCAATTTTACGCTCTTTGCATGCACCGCCAAAACAGCTTCGCGACCAATAAGGTCTGGCCTGTCAACGGTTATTTGACGATCAAAACGACCCGGACGCAGCAGGGCACTATCCAAAACGTCCGGTCGATTGGTAGCTGCTACGATGATAACTCCTTTCTGTGAATTGAAACCATCCATCTCTGCAAGGAGTTGGTTGAGAGTCTGCTCGCGTTCGTCATGACCGCCACCCAGTCCCGTGCCTCTTTGGCGTCCGACGCTGTCAATCTCATCAATGAAAACAATACACGGCGCCTTTTCCTTCGCCTGTTCGAACATATCTCGTACCCGGGCAGCGCCCATTCCAACAAACATCTCAACAAAGTCCGATCCGCTGATCGAAAAAAATGGCACCCCGGCCTCGCCCGCTACGGCTCTAGCAAGGAGCGTTTTACCTGTTCCAGGAGGGCCTATGAGAAGCACACCCTTGGGAATTTTCCCGCCCAGTTTTTGGAATCGTTCGGGGTAAGAAAGAAAGTCTATGATTTCCTTTAACTCTTCTTTGGCCTCGTCGCACCCTGCAACGTCGATAAAAGTTGTCTTCTGCGTCCCATTATCTGAGTACAGCTTTATCTTTGCCTTCCCGAAAGACATGAAAGGAGAACCCATCCCGCCAACTTTTCGAAAAAGAAAGAACCATCCTAACGCCATGATGCCAAAGGGAAAGACCCACCACATCAGGACGTTTTTCAGGAAATTATTTTCTACGGCCCCTTTAAATCTGACCTTCTGGGATTCAAGTTCATTGACGAGTTCCATGTCGTGTATTGGTACGGTAGCAAAGGCAACCTTTTCTTCTTTGTCACCTTCTGCCGATACTTTTTTATAATGACCACGAATAAGGTTTGAACCAACGGTACAATCGGATATATAACCATTCTTTAAATATAACCTGAACTGGCTATACGATAACTCTTCTGCCTTGGGAGATAAAAACATCTGTACGACGTACATGACGGCAAGGAAGATCAGGATATATCCGATAGAAAATGGTGTTTTTTTCGCTTTGCTTGTAGTCTTTTTAGCCATGTATTTAAAAAGATTAAAATGTAACTATAAGATACAGACCGATTTTTCTAATAAACTCAAATTATATTAGAAAAAAAGGTTGTTGTCAAAATATAATTCATTATTAATTCAAAATGGATTTAAGTTGATAATAGATAAAAAGACAATATAATATGGCTAAGTCGGGGTGTAGCGCAGCTTGGCTAGCGCGCTTGAATGGGGTTCAAGAGGTCGTGGGTTCAAATCCCGCCACCCCGACCACTAAAAGCAAGGGTTTCCAGGCATTCAATACATTTCTATTTACCTCAACTGCGACTAAATTGTGACCAACCTCTAAAATCTGGATTCCATTACTCATGGTTTCTGGACAAAACTAGCTGCTATCTTAACCTATTTATTATCAATTTTGCTTATCAAATCGTCGCAGAGTTTAGGTTGTAATATAATGTTAAATCTCTGTCAACAATGTAATCTTATCGATAGTGACGGGCTAATTCTGAGGCGTAGCAGGTTCCTACAATGCCGACGTTCTGGGTCAGCCAATCACTTAGTAGTGTTTTTCCCGTTGGAGGATTTTTTGATACGAGCAGGTTCGCCATCAGTCCCTCGACTTCATCCCGAGTCAACACCACGTCGTTGACCATATAACCAATAAATTTCGAGAGAAAAAGCGCCAATCCAGGTCTTACATGGATAATTCTGGCTTTGCTCTTTACCCTGTCAGCAATGAGACGAATTAGCTCTTCATAGTTAAAAATTTCAGGGCCAACGGCATCTAGTACCATGTTATCATTTGAATGTCCGGCGTTTACTGCTATCTCGGCTACATCTTCCACAAAGACAGGCTGCAGTCGATAGTCACCGTCTCCTGGAATGGTAAATACCGGAAACTTTGTGAGAAACCAGGCGATATTGTTGATAAGGATGTCCTCGTGTCCAAAGATTACGGTCGGCCGAATGATGGCATAGGACAGACCGGAATGGATGACAGCCTTCTCAAGGATCCCTTTCCCTCTGAAATAAGGGAAGGGCGATGCTTCCGAGGCGTTTGTGATGCTGATGTGTACAATCCTGCGGATTCCTGCTTCTTTTGCCGCATTGATGAGTATCTTCGTGTTTGCAACGGCAGTATCGTAAGTAACCTGGCCATACGGGAAACGTACCCAGTATGTGTTGTAAAGAGTTGAGGCTCCTTGCAAAGCCCTTTTCAATTCCGCTGGATTATCGAAATGAAACGGAGCTACACTTACCTGATTACAGAAAGGACTTGGACGGTTGGGGTGTCCAGTGAGCGTTCTGACCCTCTTCCCCATTGAAAGAAGTTTCCTGGTTATATACTTACCTGTATAACCAAACGCCCCTGTAACAACATTCAATTCCTGAGTTTCTACGTCCACAGTCATAATCTGGACAAGCCAGAAATTAAATTAAGCCTTCGGCAGCTTTTTCAATGTAGCACGAACTTCAGTTCGCTTACATCCTATGCGAACTAAAGTTCGCACTACAACTGCAACTGTGAAATTCCTGATAAGCCTGGAAAAGTCCCCAAACAGCAAACCAGATAATTGCAAACCACGGACTTTTCATTTTTTATTTTTGCTTTCAGCGCTGACACTGACTAAACGGCCTTTTCTCCCCTTTCCCCGGTACGGATACGGACAACATCGAGAATAGAGTTGATAAATATTTTCCCATCCCCAATATTGCCTGTCTTTGCCTCTTTAACAATGCACTGGACGATTTTTTCGACGTCCTTATCCGCAACCACCACTTCCATTTGCATTTTCCTTATAAGGTCTGTCTTATAGGTGCTGCCGCGCCATTGTTCGGTAATGCCCTTTTGATTACCGTGCCCTTTTACCTCAGTCACCGTCATCCCCGGATACCCAATATCTGAAAGGGCATCCTTTACCATAGAAAACCTATCTTCCCTCACAATTGCTATAATCTTTTTCATGCCTTATCCTCCGAAAAAATTATTAATGATAATTCACCGCAAAAACGCAAAGAAAGTTGTTAGTTGTGAGTTGTTAGATTTAAGGGAACTTACAACTGTTAACTTACAACTTTCAACTGATTTTAAAACTTTGCGTTCTTTGCGCCTTTGCGGTGAGATAAATTCTTACAATTACTCTATATCTCCATCATCCAGACGGTACGGGGCATTAATACCGGGACGGGAAACTAATTTACCCGTATAAGTAATCGTACTCCCCACCCTTATATTCATAACCGCCTCGAACCTTCTCCAGTCAAATAAGATCTCCGCTTCCACGCCATTACCACGCTGGCGGCTCACCCCAACACGATTCCAGTCCACTCGCCCCATCCCTTTATAAGCCACAATTCCTTGCCATCGCACATATTTGCCCTTGTATTCCTTCCACAATTTATTTTTCTCAGAACGCGATAATGTACTCTCCTTTCCAAATTTTTTGTTCATTTCATCAAAAGAAATATCCATGAATTCCTTTGGTATTTCTTCTATTTCTGATTTTGTAATCTCTTTCGCTGTTGGTTGCCCATTATCACGGTTATTATTGGCTTGTAGTGGCTGTTTTACAGTTGTTGCTCCTGAAGTGGTATGTGCCGCGGAGGGTATCGCAGATGCAACCAATTCTTTTTTACTGATTTTCGAAGGAATAGGTTCGGCATCTGTATACAGCCTCCAAAATATATCTTTATAACTGAGGATTCTCTCAGAATCATGGTGAAATACAACATCACCACAAATATTTCTATTCCGATACGCCATCCAGTTATACACACCAGTT
>MHZD01000004.1 GCA_001828645.1 Planctomycetes bacterium RIFOXYC2_FULL_41_27
CATAGCATTACCCCGATATACAGATTTGGGCATTATTTATTCAATAGGGGTGTATATCGTTGCCGCCTTGCTTCTCTATGAACATGCACTGGTAAAACCCAAAGACCTATCCAGGGTCAACACCGCCTTTTTTACCATGAACGGACTTATCAGTATGGGACTCATGGGTGTGACCTTAATTGATATATTTGTGGGGTGAATTTCGATATGGGAGGAGTCGTTGAGAAATTGGGAGGTTGAGAAAAAACGAAACAAAATTATAATTTTCACATCTTCCCCACTTCGCAACTTTTCATCGTCCTGATTATTGTTTTCTCCGCGTCCTCAGCGCTCTCTGCGGTAAATTTGTTCTATCGTCTGCTGAACAACCACATGATGAAGGAGAGGATGATGCTAATAATAATGCCGGTAGTAATGGGAAAGTAAAAACTGAAGTTTTTTCTTTGAATAGCGATATCTCCGGGCAGCCTTCCTATAAAAGGAATCTTGCTGCCGAATAAAAATAGCCCGCCTACGACAATCATAATAATGCCAAAGAATATTAAAATCTTGCCAAATGCGCTGAGTTCACCCATAATTACGCGCCTCACTTTCTAAAATCCAATGTAATATGCAGGATATTTTTCCATTATAATAACAAAATTACCCGTTACCTTTCAACCTTTACCACATACTTTTTCTTGACCCCAACCCAAAATCACAGTAATATTTACGCTGTGTCTTTTATTCCTTCCTTAATTGATAATAGCCATGAGAACTGTAGATTCTTGCATCTGTCAAAAACATGGTTCCCGAATCGCACATTTTTTTATTTATCATAATCAGAATAATCTCTGCTTACTTGTATTCTTTTTATCTGTGTAATATACGAAATCTGTAGTTTCAAATTGAACACACAAAGAAAGGAATTATAGACTATGAAATACAAAATTTTACTGCTCTGCTTCTTTATTCTTTCCGGATGTGCAGCTGTACAAAAAGATAAGTTCTTAAAAGGAATGCCACCTGATGCACCTGTTCAGAATATCCATATGACTGCAAAGCGATATGAATATACGCCCGATGTAGTTCTGGTCAAACAAGGCACCCATGTTATTCTGGAAATAGAGAGCCTTGATATAACACATGGTTTCAAGATCGGGCAATATGGAATTAATGTTACTATTCCGGAAAAAGAAAAGGTGACTGTTGAATTTTATGCCCGGGAACCAGGAACATATCCTTTTAAATGCTCTCACTTTTGTGGTTTTGGGCATTTTGGAATGAATGGAAAACTCATCGTAGAGTGAAAGGCTAACCAACTGAATACAAGAGGTCGAAAGGTTAATTAGACGGCATCGCATGATTAATAATTATAATGAGCGATGAAAACAAGGAAACAAATTCCCCCTTAGAAAAGGGGGTTAGGGGGTTGTTACACAGTGAAATAAAAAGTATCACTATAATTAATGAAAAATATTCTTATTATCATTACCAATCATTATAGCAGCCCGGTGCCTGTTATGCCTGTTGGCGCTTGCCTGGTCGCAGAGGCCGCAGAACTGGCTGGCCATAGTGTCAGGGTATTGGATTTGATGTTTGAGCAAAATCCCTTGAATACCCTGGAGTTGGAACTTAACAAATCAAACCCAGATTTCATAGGCCTTTCTGTCCGAAATATCGACAATAATGATATGCAGAATCCTGTGTCGTTTTTCAAGGATTTAAAGCCACTGATGGACACTATTCGCAGGAAGACACCGGCTCCTGTCGTTCTTGGCGGCGCTGCGGTTTCTGTAATGCCCGAAGAATTGCTTCGCTACACAGGTGCAAACTGGGCAGTACTGGGAGACGGAGAAGTTGTCTTCTCCAAATTATTATCAGCGCTTTCACAAGGCGAGATACCTGGCAAGCTGCCTGGTATTGCACGGCTTGAGGACAACGTCTTTAAGAAAAATACTAGCACTGTAGACCGTTTTTCGAACGGCTGTCTGGCCCCCAGTTTCCATCGCTGGATTGATGTACCTGCCTATCTTTCTAGATTGTCTACCGTACCAATTCAAACGAAACTCGGGTGTCACTTTAAGTGCGTGTATTGCACTTACCGGAAAATCGAGGGACACGATTATCGATTGCGCAACCCGGAGGGCGTAATTGATGCTATCCAAAACCTTGCTGCTGCTGGATTACACGACATAGAGTTCGTTGATAATGTGTTTAATTCGCCATATGAGCACGCACTGGCTATTTGTGAAGGTCTTGCCAGCTCGCAATCCGGTGCTCGTCTTCAGTGCCTGGAACTGAACCCGCTTTTCATAGATGATACCCTTCTTACAGCAATGGAACGGGCTGGTTTCGTTGGTATCGGTATCACCGTTGAAAGCGCATCTGATATCGTCCTGGATAAGTTAAAAAAAGGTTTTACTGCAAAAGACGTCTATGATACCGCTCAGGTAATCAGACGACATAATTTACCTTGCCTCTGGATATTTATGCTTGGCGGTCCGGGTGAATCAGAGGTTACCGTCAAGGAAACACTGCGTTTTGCGGAACAATACATACGTCCGAAAGATGTAGCATTTTTCAATATCGGGATACGCATATATCCAGGAACGGAGCTTGAACACAGGGCACGGGAAGAAGGAGTTCTGGCAATTTCCCCAAGCGAAATGCTGGAACCGGTATTCTATGTCTCTCCCGCCCTCGATCTGAACTGGTTAACAGAAACAATGCACAAAGCACTGGCTACACACATGAACTATATCAACTCAAATACTATTGGTCTATCGTTTCTGCCTACAATAAATCGTTTAGGATATAGATTAGGCATTAAGTCCCCTCTCTGGAGACATACGCGCTTCATCCGTCGCGGACTTAGGATTTTGGGAATGGATGTATGAAACGCACATCAGTAGGGGCAGGTTTGAAACCTGCCCCTACAAGACTTTAATAACGAATAATAAAAGATTTATCCTGTGCTGGTTCAGGGCTTGCAGCCTGAACCGAAACATTTCGGTTCAATCGAGGACGATTGAACCAGCAAAGGATGTATGAAACTCCATGAATGAAAATGTCCACATAGCGTCAATAGCAACCGCTACACCGCCTTATGCAATAAACCAGGCGCAGGCAGAGGCATTTCTCGTAAAGCACTATTCGGACAAACTGAGCCAGAAAAGCCTGGCAATCATGCACAAGATATTTGCACATCCAAGTGTACAAAACCGGCATCTTGCTGTTGATAACCTTGA
>MHZD01000005.1 GCA_001828645.1 Planctomycetes bacterium RIFOXYC2_FULL_41_27
CTTCATGTTATTTGATTGTTCATTGAGGTGGACGACCCAGGTTTTTTCATAAAACTGGGTTGTCCAGGAATAGAACTCATTGTATGAGGTAATATGCTTGAGAGAGGAAGGGAGCTTAAGGTCACCCTTTTTAAATTCCTCTCGTAAAAGAGCAATGATGTGGTATCTCCAGGTCTTCTTGAGTGACTCATGGTAGAAGTAAATCCCTCTGAGCCAGGAATCATACGTCAGAGAGAGTCCGCCAACGGTGGATGAGAGGTGAATATGGATATTCTTTTTGAGGTCTCTGCCAAAGGTATGGATGGCAAGAAAGATACCTGGAAGAAATCCTTTTCGTTTAGCCCACTCTTTAATGATGTTTGCTGCTATCAGGGGAATAAGGTTCATAAGGTAGCGGTTAAGCCAGAAGAGGTTCCAGAGTTCAGAAGGCATAGTAAAGGTAATGTGCTGCCAGGTAGTTTTGGGAAGGGTGTTAAAGCTGTTTTTGATCCAGATGTCAGTAGCCTTTTTACCGCATGAGGGGCAGAATCTGGATTTGCAACTGTGTGGAACTTTGATGCTCTTCGAACAGGTAGGACAGACAAAGTGATGGTAACCGAGAAAAGAAGTTCTGCATACAAGGAGTTTTGAGACGTTGATTATGATACTGAGTCGAATCAGATGGCGGTATTTAAGGAAAAGCTTCCACCAGTTCCCGTTGTCCAGGAATAGAGTTCTGAGCTTTATGCCGTTACTGCTGACGTATTCCACGTGTATCATTTATACTTTACTCAAAAGATAAATTCAAAGAAAAAGTCGTTGGGTTTTGTCTTTTAAAACCCAACCTAATTTAACGTTAAGGAAATTCAAAGTTGCAGTTGTAGTGCGAACTTTAGTTCGCGCTACATTGAA
>MHZD01000006.1 GCA_001828645.1 Planctomycetes bacterium RIFOXYC2_FULL_41_27
CAATACGTATGGGCATATACAGTCCTTTCCCGTTTACCTTCGTTTCTTTCTGCACCGTCTTTAAGATATCCTTAAATATCTCAGGAGATAAGTTGTTCAGCTTCTGGAGTTCCATAGAAAAGGCTGAAAGTATGGACTGCGAAGTCTCTGACGAAAGAAATTCAATATAATTTTCGCTGATTACAACATCCTTGAAAAAAATTTCTGATTCATGGACGATCTGAGACAGGCAGGATATATTGCCTCTTACGGCATCTATAATCAATTTTAATTTAATTCGATCGATTTTGGTTTCTTCCGCAGAAACAAATCCTGCCTCCTGCAAATATGGTATTGCTAAGGTTACGAGTCTCTCCAAGTCCGCCTCACGGATGTATTGTCCACTTAGCCAGTCCAATTTATGTTGATCAAACACGGAGGCTGACTTACTCATGGAGCTTATCTCAAATGTATCAACAATGTCGCCGACTTTAAATTTCTCTTTTTTGTCCTTTGGCGACCACCCCAGCAGCATCATATAGTTAAGCAAACCCTCCGGTAAATAACCCAATTTGCGGTATTCAGAAATAGAAAAGGCGCCGTGACGTTTGCTCAACAAGGTTCGATCAGCGCCCATGGTAAGCGACAGATGGGCAAATTGTGGAGGTTTTTGCTTTAAGGCATGAAAAAGTAATATATGACACGGTGTGTTTGATAAATGGTCTTCTCCACGAATAACGTGTGTAATATTCATCATGGTGTCATCAATAGCAACAGCGAAGTGGAAAGAGGGTGTTCCGTCCGATCGCATGATTACAAAATCTCCCGTAAGACTCATATCAAATTGACAGGCGCCTCGAATCAGATCATCGAACACAACCAATTCGTCTGGTACTTTAAAACGAATGGTGCATCTTAGCCCAGAAATTTCAAAGGCCTTTTTTTGTTTATCAGTTAGTTCCCGGCAACGATTGTCGTATCGAGGGGGCTTCCCCATGAGTTTTGCAATGCGCCTGCGTTCTTCCAGTTCTTCAGGGGTACAATAGCAACGGTATGCAAGTCCTTCTTTCAAAAATCTTTGGCAGATGTCATTATAGATATGCAACCGCTCTGACTGTAAATACGGACTATACTGGCCGCCCACATCGGGTCCTTCCTGCCAGGTTATTCCTAACCAGTGGAGGTCTTCGATGAGTTGGGTCATGTATTTTTTCTCAGAGCGCGCAACATCGGTATCTTCGATTCTTAAGATAAAAGTACCCTCATGCCGTTTTGCAAACAACCAGTTGAAAACAGCTACGCGTGCATTGCCAATGTGTAAGAGACCTGTAGGTGAAGGTGCAAAACGAACACGAATCATTGATTCTCAAAAGAATTATTAAAAAGTTTATTTATAGTTTTTTCTTGAAACAACAATATCTTGAAGTGTTTTATCTGCATTTTCTTCTCGTCCACACCAAGAGCCGTATACGATATTAGTAATTTCATAATTATTTTGTCCATATATTTTCTTCAACCATTCTTCGTCAACTCCAATTAAACGTTCATTAGCATCAGTGTCCCTTGCCCAGTAGTTGTCATATCGATAGTTCAACAGTTTACGACCTTGCTTGACAAGGGTTTTACTGCTCAATCCTTGGTTGTCTAAAAGCAATGATTCATTGTTTACTATAAAGTATGTTGCGAGCACGATTGCTCCTGGTTTTAATACTCTTTTGATTTCAGACAGATAATGTGATATTTCAGATGGTAATAAATGGGTAAAAATTGAATTTAAATAAACAATGTCAAAAACATTATTATAGTAAGGGAAAATATATTCAGCAGTTTTATGCTTTCCTGTGGGATTGTAATAGGAATGCCATAAATCAGCGTGATTAAAAGTGAAATTATGATACTTTTTTGCAATAGAGTTACTCCAGAATTCAATATATTCCTTATTTACTTCAAATGTCGAATATGTACCTTCTTTGATAACAGGTAAGAGGGCAGATATCAGCTTCCCTCCGCCGCATCCAATATCCAATATGTTGCTTTTGGAGTTTAAATTGGCATATTTGACCAACCTTTGCAACTGTATTTGCCCGTCTTCCAAGAAGTCTCTTATAAGCTTGGATCTTCTCAGTCTTCGTGGAGGAATAATTACAGGATAATACTTTAAACGCTGGATAAAATCAGGTAAATTAAACATATATTTAATAAAAACCTTTTAATTACAAGATTTGCCGTTGGAACTGCCTGTCCAAAGGTACATGGGTTTGGTGTTACCCTGCTCATGGAGTTGAGAGATATCCAGTTTAATAGTGCTATTTTGAAAAAGCCTTCCGGACATCAGGCCAAAGAGGTCGGCCAGGCCGTAATGTTTTTCGTATCTTATGATAGTTGCTTCCGTAAGTCCCGCCAGTTTTTTTACCAAACCGACGGCATCCTCCAGGTAGCCTAATTGATCAACCAGTCCCTTTTCAAGGGCTTGCTTGCCAGTATAGATTCTTCCATCTGCGATTTTCTTGACTGTTTCAATATCCAGCTTCCTCCCTGTGGATACCACATTTACGAATTGCATGTACATTTCATCGATGATATTTTTTAGGATAGCATTTTCTTCAGGAGTCATAGGTTTGAGTGGTGAGCCGATTTCTTTCATATCACCAGATGCAATAGAGCTATCCTTTATGCCGTATCGATTGATAAGTTCTGCAACATTTATTAAAGGCATGATTACCCCTATACTTCCCGTAATTGTAGTAGGATGCGCAATAATGGCATCAGCCGCAGAGGATATGTAGTATCCGCCGGAAGCGGCTATGTCTTGCATGTAAACAACGACCTTTTTTTTGGTGTCGGCTTTAAATTTTATGATATTGTTGTAGATAATGTCACTTGCCGTGATCCCACCGCCTGGACTGTCTACCTCAAGCAGAACGGCCTTGACATGGGCATCAGTAGAGGCTTGTTCGAGTTGTTGCTTCACGACCTCAACAATGCTGGGTTTTTCAATAAATAAACCTTCTGCCGATTCACTGCTCAATATGCCTTTAATTGAGATTATGGCAATCTTGTCTTCTCCGCTTCCTTCTACAATGGTTTCTGCAACTTGTTTCTTACCGGTGGCGCTTGTGACGAATGCCTTACTTAGTACAAGAGAGCCTATGAAGAGTGTAAATAACAATAGCGTGCATAAGAAAAAGAATATGGCGAAACCTATAGCGACCCAAAAACCAACACCCCTGGTTTTTTTGACATATATAGGTTGCCATCCCACGCCTGGTGTGGCAACATTGGGTTGTGTATCTGACATAATTCTATTCTTCCTTTATTTTTCTATACAAATGCAAGGAATACCGTGACAAACGGGACATCCTGCTGTGTATTTACTAATCGTTTCTTCTATCCTAATACCCGATAAACTTGCCAGAGAAAAGAGCCACGCAAGCACGTCGGCAAACTCTTTTTTAAGTTCTTCTTTATTGTTTTCCCGTAATGCGCGGGAAAGTTCACCGACCTCTTCGGTAAACCACATAAAGGTTTTGGGCAAACCGCGTTTTGCGTCTTTTTTTAAATAGGTCTCTTCGATGAGTTTCTGGAATTTATCAATATCCATTGCATTTATAAATCTTCGTATCAGTTCCCCCCCTCCCCTAACCCCTCCCACTAGGGGCGGGGGAAAAACGTTTCCTCCCCCTCGATGGGGGAGGTCAGGTGGGGGTGCTGAACTGTTATAAATCTTCAATAGTAAGTATTTCCCCACTGTGCCATTCAGGAACAAGGGTGTGTGTTATATTCAACACGTCCAATATCTTGGCTACGATAAAATCCACCTGGTCCGCAATGGTCTTTGGATTGTGGTAAAATCCAGGCATTGCAGGCAAGATGCATGTCCCTGCAGAGGACAATTTCTGCATGGCCTCCAGATGGATTGCGGATAGTGGTGTTTCACGGGGTACCACCACGAGTTTCCGGCCTTCTTTGAGGGTTATACTCGCTGCGCGTTGAATGAGATTGTTTGAAATACCATGAGCAATGGAGCAAAGTGTGTTCATGCTGCATGGAACGATAACCATTGCCTTGATGGGATATCGGCTGCTGGCAATAGTAGCGCCAATGTCTGAGTTGTTATAATAGATGATATTGTCCGTCGAGTAACCCAGAAATTCCCCAATATTTAGTTGGCTGCGGTTTAAATCGATCCCCAATTCATGCTTAATAACCAGGAAAGCCGCATCCGATATGGACAAGTGGATATTGTATTCTTTTCTGCAAAGGACTTGTACGAGACGTTGGGCATAAGCAACTCCACTTGCGCCTGTAATGCCAATGATAATATTTTCCATCGAAACTCCTCACACGTGAAAAGGTTTTAACACAGTGAGCACGTCATATATGGCGTGTGTATAAACAACGACGCCTAATCCCCGAAACATGAAGATGGCTGATAGAACCAGCCCGGATAATAATCTGAACATAAAACTCGCATACGTAAAACTATCTTTTAAAGTTCCTGTATAGTGCACCGTGGCGAATATTAAGGCGCCTATCAAGACACTTGCAATTGCACTGAGGGGTTTCTTTATTTTTAATAGCCTTGTAAATACAAAATAAAGTACCGTGATTAAAAGAAGTCGAAATACAATTTCTTCATAAACCCCCGCTCCAACAGAAAGAACAATGCCTTGCCACATATTCGTGGAAAAAAGTTTGGCAAGGGTGAGAGGATACAACACCTCGTAAACGACAAAGCCGAGTACATATCCCACGAAAAGCGCATAGACCGCACCTTCCATGAGCATTGGGATAAATATCAAGGAACTAAAGCTATAATCCTTTTCTATATAAAATACCGATACAAAAAGAAAAGCAATAACCAACAAATTAAATATCAAAGAACCATTTTTACCAAATAAAATCAGAGGCGTTTTAATGACAACATCAGCGGTATTCTTGATTCCCGAGCCTTGCATCGCAATTCCAACTTCATATAAGACCAACAGGGGAAGGATAAATATAAAACTGTTGGCCAGGCTCTTTGAACGATGGTAATACGATTTCATGTACGTAAATTTGCCTAGAAATAGCGTTAGTATAGCAGTCGAT
>MHZD01000007.1:0-1816 GCA_001828645.1 Planctomycetes bacterium RIFOXYC2_FULL_41_27
ATATTGCAGCATTTTATTGAAAGTACCGACCAATAACATGGGCCGACCATCTACTGGCCATTGCATTTGACCTTGCGGATTTTTTGTATGCCAAATATCCCGATCTAAAGGAATACCGATTGATTCGTCGCTCCTGCCTCCACTATCGGGTCGAAATCGAACCCAGTTCACAGAGCCATGTAATTTGAATAGTCGAATCTTTGAATCTCCGATGTCAAATAAATCTGGGTTCCAGTATCGAATCTTATTCTGTGGTTGACCAAAACCATCGATTACTTGGATGTCATTCTGCGACAAAGACTGCTCTAAAACTGTATCATGATTCAGCGAAAATATATCGATGTTTGACAATTGGTCGTCTAGACAGGCATCTTTTATGCAGTTTAAGTGGTCAAGACTGTTCGGTTCTTTGGAAAGTAAATACCATACTACATCCCTGATATAATGTGCCGCTTCGTTAGCAAGTCCTTCAAGAAATTGCCATTCATTTCTGATTTCGTTTTCCTCGCTGACTAAAAGAGGTCCGATCTCAGGCAAGACTTTGTCAATAAAAGGTTGAACTACGGGGTTATCATACTCTTTCAATTCGCTATCGTGAATCTGACTTGCTACATAATAAAGATCTTCATAATTTGTGAAATGCCCAGTCTCGTATAAATAGTAGAGATCTATCTCAATTTTTAACCTATTTAGGAAAACCACCACCCGCGGTACATATTCGTCCGGGATTCCGTATAGAGGTTTGTCAAAATAATAGTTCCCATCCTAGCGGCGCATAACGCCTTCACCAGAAAGAATCTGTTTTGTAATTACCTGAGTTGACGGCATTCCTGCGGGAATTGAAGTTCCAGAACCAAGCAAAAATGCAATTCTCGTCTGAGTTAAAGATGACATTTTTTTCTCTCTTTAAGCGAAAAGTATTCTAAATCATTGTTGGTGATAGTCACCAACTAAAATAATATTTGTCGTCTGAAAAACAAGGGGTTTAGTTGACCAAATTATTGTTTAAATTCCTTATATTGTCAAAGAGTTTTTGGAATAACTATCTTTCCCAAAAATCTGAATTTATAAAAGCTATAAAATTTGTAAAATCCAATAGATAAGAGAATAAAGAAGTAGAAAGGAGAAATTTCTTTGGGTATAATTATGTCGAGGCCTGTTTGCAGGTCACTATTTGCAAAAACTTTTATCAATACGGACATAAACTCAAGGAGGGAAAAATGACAGAAGGAATCATTATTAGTGACCCTGATATTCTTAATGGAAAACCCATTGTTAAGGGTACTCGAATATCTGTGGGGTTGATATTGCAATGCCTTGCTTCTGGTATGTCAAAAGAGGATATTCTTAGGGGCTATCCAACATTGACAAGGGAAGGTTTAGAAGCCGCCCTGGACTTTGCGGCAAGGCAATTTGAAGGTGAAGAGGTTAGAGTATTCACAGGTAAGAAATAATGCGAATCCTAGCGGATGAAAATCTTCACTTTGACATTGTTTTAAGGCTTCGGCAAGCAAATCACGAAGTTATATCGGTCTCTGACGTTGGTTTGGCTGGACATAAAGACTTAAAAATTCTCGAATACGCAGAGAAAGAAAATTTGATCTTAATATCGGGTGATAAGGATTTTGGAGGACTTGTTGAATTCGGAACTTTATGGGGAAGAGGAAAAGTAATATTGCTTCGCTACCGTATCATTAACATAAACCGAATAGTATCGCACATTCTTGAAGTTCTTGATCGTGAGGCAGAAGTTTTTAAAACTGAAAAATCTGTTATCATTGTGCTGTCAGAAGGTAGATATCGTATCCATAAAGCA
>MHZD01000007.1:1941-7438 GCA_001828645.1 Planctomycetes bacterium RIFOXYC2_FULL_41_27
TGGCGCTGTATCATCCGAAATACGGCTATTATAATTCAGATAAAGAGCGGGTTGGGAGATTTGGGGATTACTATACAAGTCCTGCCGTACACAGGATTTTCGGGGAACTCATTGTAAGACAACTGGAAGAGATGTGGAGGATTATGGGAAAAGCGCCATTCACCATCGTGGAGATGGGTGCAAATAGGGGATGGTTATGTCATGACATTATTCAAAGTACAATGAAAGAATACCCGGAATTTTATGCTAATTTTCATTATATCATTGTCGAGTCAAATCCATACGCAAGGGAAAAGCAAAGGTTGCTTTTGGAATCTATTCATGTAACGGATAAGAAGGTGTCGTGGCATACTTACTCTGAAGAAGGATTTCCCTTTGACGGAATTCAGGGATGTTTTTTGTCGAATGAGTTTGTTGATGCCCTGCCGGTACATCGTTTAAGGGTAAAAAATAAGGTTTTAAAAGAAATATACGTGAGTTATAATGATTCAGGTTTTTTTGAAATCGACGATGAGGTGTCTCCAGATGTTTCAAAACAGTATATTGAGACATTTCAAATGCATCTAAACGAAGGGCAGGGGTGTGAAGTAAATCTAAGTGCCGCAGAATGGTTAAGGCACGTTTCAGAAAAATTACTGAAGGGGTTTGTATTAACCATTGATTACGGCGATACAACCGATGGAATATATAGAGAAAATGGCAGCAACGGAACGTTGAGGTGTTTTTATAAACATACGGTTAATCAGAATTATTATGAACGGCTGGGTGAACAGGACATTACAGCCCATGTGGATTTTACAAACTTGATGAATACTGGGAAGTCACTGGGGTTAGAGGTAACGGGTTTTACAAAACAATCTCATTTTCTGATTGCACTGGGTATATTGGAAAATTTAAACAATACGAAAAAAGATATTGAAACGATACTTAAGGTAAAGAATCTCTTTCATCCCGAGGGAATGGGTGATATTTTCAAGGTATTAATTCAGCACAAGAATATTGAGCTTCCACAACTAATCGGCTTACGATCACTGCATTCGTTAACAATGTAGAATTATAACAATACAACTTACCACAGAGAACACTGCGAACGCAGAGAATTCTGATGTTTTCTTTGTGTTCTTCGTGTACTTTGTGGTGAACTATTCGTAAAATGTTTATTTGGAAAGGGGGGCTGTATGAAAACGAGTCATACATCAGAACCTAACTCTATGATGGACGTGCTCATGGAAGCCATCAAGAGGGAACAGGAGTCGTACGATTATTACTATCGTGCGGCATTGCAAGCGGCAAAACCTGCTACCCGTAAAATGCTGTTGTGTCTGGCTGAGTGGGAAAAGGGACACATCGAAGAACTAACTAACCATGTGATGGAACTCAAAGCCCAGACGGAAATTGATCGGGCTATTACCGGCGGTTTGTAAGCATTAATTTAATTTTGGACACGGATGAACGCAGATTATAAAGATATTATGTGTTTGCTGGTTCAATCGTCCTCGATTGAACCAAAATGTTTCGGTTCAGGCTAGGTTCAGGCTACAAGCCTGAACCAGCACAGTGTAATCTGTGTTGATCTGTAAATATCTGTGTCCTAATTTCAGGTGGATAAAACAATGGATGCTAAACGAGAAGATTTACTACAGTTATACTATTATTTGAAATTAACGCGCAGGTTGGAAGACCGCGTCACATCGCTCTATCATCAGGGAAAGATATTGGGAGGCGCATGGACGAGTAACGGTACAGAGGCGGTTTCTGTGGGGTTCGGCTACGCCCTTGAGAAGAATGACATTGCAGCCCCATATTTTAGAGATATGGGAGTCTTCCTGATTCGTGGCATTACTGCGAAGCGTATTATGGCGCAATATTTTGGTAAAAAGACCGGGGTTACTGGCGGTAAGGAAGGGAATGTCCACATCGGTGATTTGAATTTCGGTGTCATTGGTTTTCCCAGCCATCTGGCAGATAATTATCCTGTAGGGACGGGCGCCGCACTTGCCTTTAAAATACGCGGCGAAAAGAGAATTGCAGTTGCATGTACCGGCGATGGCGGAACGAGCCGCGGCGATTTCCATGAGGGAATGAATTTCGCCGCTGTTAGAAAATTGCCCATCGTGTTCATCTGCAACAACAACCAATATGCCTATTCTACACCATTACAATTGCAGATGAGCATTAAAAATATTGCAGAACGTGCCCTGGCCTACGGCATGTCAAGTAAGATTGTTGACGGTAACAATGTGATAGAAGTATATATGGCCGCAAAAGAGGCATACGAAATTGCAAGAAATGGCGGTGGTCCTACTTTTATAGAATGCAAGACCATGAGGATGCACGGTCACTCCGAGCATGACAGCGCCAAATACGTCCCGCGGGAATTACTGGATGAATGGAAGAAAAAAGACCCCATTTTAAATATGGAAAAATATCTGCTGGAAAACAATATATCTCAAAAGGCGGAATTGGAGAGTATTGACTCACGGGTAAAGAAAGAGATAGAAGAAGCTGAGGCATTTGCAGAGCAAAGTCCTTATCCTGAACCAGAAGACGGCATGAAGGGTCTTTATGCAACCCCCATAGCAGAGGAGTAGACGAATATGAGAGAGATTACCTATCTTGAAGCAATAAAAGAGGCATTGGATGAAGAATTGGCGCGGGATCCAAGCGTTTTTATTTTGGGTGAGGATGTTGGGATTTATGGTGGTGCGTTTCGTGTGACGGAAGGGTTTTATGAGAAGTACGGAGAGTGGCGTATCCTGGATACGCCATTATCCGAATCCGGATTTACCGGCGCTGCCATTGGTGCGGCGCTGGTTGGTATGAGACCTGTCGTGGAAATGCAGTTTGCCGATTTTATCTCCTGCGCCTTCGATCAACTGGTAAATGTTGCCGCAAAAAACCATTACCGTTGGGGGGGTGCTACGCCCATCGTTGTCCGGGCGCCGTACGGTGGGAATATCCACGGCGGGGCATTCCACTCCCAGTGTATCGAGGGATTCTTTTTTAATGTAGCCGGGTTAAAAATTGTAGCGCCTTCCACAGCATACGACGCAAAAGGCTTATTGAAGGCGGCAATCCGGGATAACGACCCCGTCATTTATTGCGAACACAAATATCTCTACAGAAGAATTAAAGATTCCATTCCTGAAGAGGATTATGTTGTGCCCATAGGAAAGGCAAGAATTGCCCTGGAAGGAAATGATGTATCAATTATTACCTACGGAGCAATGGTGCATACCGCACTGGAGGCTGCACAGGCCCTTAATGAAAAGGGAATTTCTTGTGAAATTATTGATTTGAGAACGATTTTGCCGTTAGATAAAAAATCGATTTTTACTACCGTAAAAAAGACAAACAAGGTTGTCGTATTACATGAGCAGACCAAGACGGGCGGCGTTGGCGCTGAAGTGTCATCTCTCATTACCGAATACTGTTTTGATTATCTGGATGGTCCCATCATTCGCATTGCAGCCCAGGATACACCCGTGCCGTACAGTGCGCAGATGGAAGAGGCTTTTATTCCGCAGGTAAAGGATGTTCTTTCTGCGGTAGAGAAATTAATACGCTATTGATGCGGAGGTTTCAGATATGTCAATTGACGTAATTATGCCACAGATGGGTGAAAGTGTTGTTGAGGGGACCATTCTCAAATGGCTTGTGCACGAGGGGGACCGTGTTGAAAAGGAACAGCCCATTGTGGAAATCAGTACGGATAAAATTGATACCGAAGTGCCGTCACCTGTCAATGGTATCATAAAAAAGATTCTCTATCCTGAAGGACAGACATTGCGAGTGCTTACGGTGATTGCTCAAATTGAGGCTGTTGAGTCAAAAGAAGCTGTTCGTGGTATTGTAGGGGCGTACGGCCGTACGCCCACGCTTGAAAACGCAAGAAAGGTTGAAACGATGAAAGCCGTAACGGAAGCCGAGAAGATTGAAGAGGTAGAAAAGCGGTATTCGCCGTTAGTAAGAAGACTGGCTAAAGAATACAACATTAATCTGGAAGAGGTAAAGGGCACTGGCGAAGGAGGACGGGTTACCAAAAAGGATATTATGGATTATGTAGCTTCGAAACCCGGTATTTCTGCGCCTCCTCCGGCAGAGGAAGAAAAGAAGGTTTTAGAAAGAGAGACACTGATTCCGGTTAGCCCGAAAAGAAAGATTACTGCCGACAGGATGGTGCTGAGCAAACGGACGGCTGCTCATGTAACGACGGTGTTTGAGGTCGATATGACGAAGGTCGTCCGGTATCGGGAACTCAATAAAGATGCGATGAAGAGGGAAGGTATTCATCTCACTTACCTTCCGTTTATAACCCTGGCTGCAGCTCGTGCGCTTAAGGAACATCCCCTGCTGAATGCCTCATGGACGGACAAAGGCATCGTGCAGAAAAATTATATCAATATTGGAATCGCCGTATCTCTTGAGGATGGATTAATCGTTCCCGTGATAAAGGATGCAGATAAAAAAGACCTGTTGCAATTGTCCAAAGATATTCAGGATATTGCAACGCGTGCGCGTAACAAAAAATTGAACCTGGAAGACGTCCAGGGTGGAACGTTTACCATAACGAATTACGGCCTTAACGGCAGCCTGTTTGGAACGCCTGTGATATTATTGCCTCAGGTGGCAATATTGGGAGTCGGCGCTGTTGTTAAAAGACCTGTGGTGATAGACGATGCTATTGCAATTCGATCCATGATGTATCTTAGCCTTTCATTTGATCATCGGGTTATGGACGGAGCCAATGCTGATGAGTTTCTTCGAAAAATACAGGAAACTTTAGAAAGATGGGAGGTCTCTGCTTATGAAAGGAAAGTGTCTTCTACTCCAACTAGATATGGCGGAGTATGGTAAGGCGTGGGAACTCCAAAAGGCTTTGCTGGATGCAAGAATTTCTGGCAAGATAGCGGACTGTCTTATCCTGCTTCAACACCCCCCAACCTTTACCTATGGTCGCAGATACAAAGAAGATAATTTGATAGCAAATAAGGAATATTACGAAGGTAATGGTTTTGCTATTTATAAGACAAATCGGGGGGGATTGGTTACCTATCACGGTCCTGGCCAAATAGTTGGTTATCCCATCATAAAGATATCGGCCTATACAAAAGATTACTACCAATATCTGCATATGCTGGAAGAGGTAATGATAAGAACACTGATCGACTTTGGTATTGTGGCTGAACGGAATGAGGAATATACGGGTGTCTGGGTAAACAATGCAAAGATTGGGTTTATCGGTGTCAGGATGGTCTTTGGTTATGCCATGCATGGGTTTTCTCTTAATGTGAACAACGATTTATCTCCCTTTCATTATATAACTCCTTGCGGGATTCAAGGGGTGAGGATTACTTCTGCCGAGGAAGTATTAAACACAAACGTAGATATTAAAAAATCCTATGATACGCTTGCAAACCGTTATTCAGATGTGTTTCAGATACAAATGATACCTATCGAAATAGGAATAATGACTCAGAGAATAGGTTTTGAAAAT
>MHZD01000007.1:7452-8120 GCA_001828645.1 Planctomycetes bacterium RIFOXYC2_FULL_41_27
ATAAACAGGGATTTGAAAGGAATTTTTAATAAATATAGAAGTAATAAAAATAGCATTCTTCTTTATGACCTTTATCATTGAAAATCTCAGGGAATCAGACGTCGTCGCGGTTGTAAACCTCTATCATTTCATTATTGATGAATTACACGCCAGGAGCCTGGAGGTGGAACGGTTGCACTTCAAGGATATTTACCCCGTAGAAGAAGTTAAAAAACGACTGGATAACAAAGATTGTGTTTATCTCGTTGGTAAGGAAGACGACAAGATTGTGGGTTTTGTGTTTGCATGGGTCTCAGAGGGCGTAGGAAATTTACACTGGATGGGTTTAGCGCCCGGGTACAGAAAAAAGGGATATGGCGATAAACTCCTGGAAGAGACAATAAAGGTCTTCATGGAAAAAGGTTGCCATGAGGCTAAGTTGTTTACCTATCCTTCAGAGAAAGTTGCATATCACCTCTTTCAAAAGCATGGATTTAAAGAGGTGGCCTTCATCGATCACCGATTTTTTGGGGTAAGCATTATCCTCATGGTACGGAAGATTACCCCGATTCCTGAGGAACACCGAGCAAAGAAGATTGTGCTTGCTGGCGAGGCAGGTCAGGGTATCAAACTCATGGCACATGCACTGGCTAATATCCTCGCCAAATTGGGGAAAGAGGTGGCTCTGA
>MHZD01000008.1:0-178 GCA_001828645.1 Planctomycetes bacterium RIFOXYC2_FULL_41_27
CCCACAGCCGCATACCTGGTCAGATGTTCGGGGGTTGTGATCGGCGCGGTAATGGTCATTTGCTTTTACACCCCATTTCCATCCATTGGGAAGATGGGAATCAAACCCATCTTTTTCCTCGTCCTTGCAGGCGTTTTGGCTGGGTTCGTAGCACAACTGGTATTTTACAAGGCGCTCA
>MHZD01000008.1:246-11432 GCA_001828645.1 Planctomycetes bacterium RIFOXYC2_FULL_41_27
TGGATGTTTCTGGGCGAGGAAGTTACCTTATCAAAGGTGATTGGTATGCTGCTTATTTTAGGCGGCATATTCCTCCTGAAGTAAATTTGTTTGCTTGTAACAATTTAGTTTTTTGAAAAATCCAGGGGAAAAATCAAAAAACAATATAGCCCCGCCAGGGGCGATCTGTTTGTAGCCCAATAAAATTCAATAGGGCAAATAGCTCCGTAGGAGCGGCCTGTATATGATTGACAGGCAAACAGGCCGCTCCTGACGGAGCTAATATCTGTTATGGCATCCCCTCTTGCTACAAACAGATTGCTCCTACGGAGCTTATGGGGAATACATTTTTCAAAAGACTAAATTGATACGTTTGCTTAAATATTAATTTAGACCAACGCCAACGCAATCACGGTGAAGTTGAACATGGTATTCAAATTTACACTCCGTCACAGCGGTAAGCTTGAACCTTTGTCAGCTTGCAGTTGTCTTTAACGATTGTTTAGCTGGCAATGATTTAATTGGATGACCACAATTTTTTTCTTTCTTCTTTAAATCTTTACATATTGCATGTAAATCATAATTAAATCGTTCTGCATGTTTACGACGAGCTTCTCTCACTTCTTCCACAATTGGGTCTACCATTATTATTCTCCTAACAATTCTTCAGGTGAACATATTATTGGACATGGATATCCGTACTTCTCAACTACTGATATTATCTTGGATTTCATTTGTGCATTGTTTATATGAGTGAAATTCCAAGTTAAAAGATAATCAATTCCATTTACAGTTGCAATAGCTATATGAAGTGCATCTTCAGGGTTTTTATCTGGTATTGGCCCTTCCGATATTAATATTGAAGCTAATTTTTCAACTTCATCAGTAATAGCTAAAACAGGTAAATTCGTAATTACATTTAGTCTTTTCTGTGCTGCTTCAGGATCTCCTTGTTCTGCTTCTTGCAGAACTAAAGTTGAGATATATACTTCAAAAAATTCTAATATCTTAGGCCATTTTTCTCGTGTAATTTCCTGACGTCCAGCAATTACTAAATCACGACCTGGCTTTGATGCAAAATAACTTACTACGCTTGTTTCGATATAAACTGTTTCTTTCATCTTATCTCTTGATTATTCATTTGTTCGTTGCGCAGCTAACGTCATGCCTTCCTTATATAGCCCAACATTTATTTTTATCTTTACTCTACAATGCCGGCATAGTATCGTATGACATAGTGGGTGTCAAGCGAAAATAGGCAGAATTAGTTATAGCTCTGATACGTTACGCATGCCCTATTAACTCCTCCTTCATATATACCTTGTATAACTGGCTGTAAAGACCGCCCAGCCGCAGCAGTTCTTCGTGACTGCCTTCTTCCACCTTCTCGCCCTTGTTTAATACAATGATCTTGTCACAGTGCAATATGGTTGATAAGCGATGGGCAATGATGATAGACGTCCTGCCCTGCGTAGCCTTTTGAATGGCATTCTGTATCAAAACCTCGGAGATGGGATCCATGCTGGAGGTTGCCTCGTCAAGGATTAACACACGTGGATCGTAAATGATGATCCTGGAGAGCGAGATGAATTGCCGTTCACCCACAGAAAGATTTGCCCCTCGCTCGGCAATTTCCATATCGAGTCCACCGGGCATGCGGTCTATAAAGGGCATTAAGCCTAATGACTCAATAGTCTCCGATACCTGCACATCAGATATGGGATTGAACAAGGTGATATTATCTCGCAATGTCCCTGCGAATAAGAATACATCCTGACTGACCAATCCGATAACATATCGTAATCCAATCTTCTCCATTTTCCGAATGTCAATCTGGTCGAGCCAGATCGTACCCTTCTGGATTTCATAGAGCCGTGTCAGTACGCTTGCAATTGATGTCTTTCCACTGCCTGTCACACCCACCAAGGCGGCGGATTGCCCCGGCTCTATCTGAAAAGAGATGTCTTTCAATACATAATCACTGCCATTGTATGCAAACCAGACATTTTCAAATTTTATTGCCCCTTTAAACTCTTTTACAGAAACTTCTTTCGCAGGATTGACGATAACATAATCAACCTCAGATTGTTCTTTCATGAGCCCAAATACCCGTTCTGACGACGCCATTGCACCCTGAAAAATATTGTATTTTTCCACAATATCGCGAATGGGGTCAAACAAATCGTGAACATACGCCAGAAATGCCACCAAAACACCCAGAGTCAGTGCGCTGTGCATATATCGTATTGCGCCATACCACAGCACCAGACCAATTGCCAGTGCGCTTACCATATTAATCGCCGGCTGGAATACGGCAAAATAACGGATGTATTTAACCTGCTCTTTCAAATAGTCGTCATTAATCTCGTCAAATTTATCATAATTCTTTTTCTCCCGATTAAAGAGCTGGATGACCTTCATGCCTGTGATGTTTTCATTGAGATAGGCGTTGATACGCGCCAGCTTACGCCGTATTTCCCGAAACGAATTCTTCATGCGACTGCCAAACCAGAGGGCAATTATCACAATAATGGGAAAAACCGAAAGTGTAATGAGCGCCAGCTTCAGGTTTAACATGAACATGGCCACGAATATCCCAACGATGATGAAGATATCCCCAATTACCACAATGACACCGGCTGAAAAGAGTTCTCCAATAGCCGCAATATCATTGGTCAGGCGTGTGACAATCCTCCCAACGGGATTTTTATCAAAAAAAGATAATGGGAGCGATTGGACGTGATTGAAGAGCGCCATGCGCATGTCCAGCATCACCTTTTGCCCTATGACCTGGATATTATAACTCTGCGCCATCACCAGTAATAACCGTAATGTTTGGATACCCAGGAGTGCAAATGCTATTTTATATATTACTTGCTTATCTCCCTTACTGATGCCATGATCGATAGCGTATCCAAAGAGATATGGTCCCAACAGAAAGAGAACGGTGGTGATGAGTACCATAAAGATGGACAACAGGCCTGACGCCTTATAGCGAAGGACATAAGACAGCAGTTTTCTTATAACAGTCGTATCGTATAACTTGCCCGCCAAAACGTCTTCACTGAAATATTCTTCTTTTTCCATAGTGTTACCTTACACAAATCGGGTTATGCGTTATGAAGATGGGAAATTGGGAGGTTGGGAACTTGGGAAACAAAAGGTATCTGCTTTTATATCCATGGTATTTAGCATAGCCAATATTTGTTCATACTCAGTGTAAAGTTTCTCATATACTTCTTTAGCAATATAATTGCAGGCGCAACAAAATTCTAACCATGTTTGTGTTTCAGATGCCTCCTGCATGGCATCTGTTAACTTGTTCTTAAAAACTGCTTTGTATTTTCTTTTTCGCCACGATTCTGCAAGATTAGAACAAACTGAGCGTGAAGAGCGTCTAACTTGATCTGTTAGTGAATATTTTTACTCGGATGGAAACGTTTTTGTAACCTGAAAGATTTCCATAGCGCATGTAAAAGCCAATTTATATACTTCTAAATCTCTAACACTTTCTATCTTCATGTTCTACCTCCCATGTTCTCAACTTCTCATCTTCTCAACCTCTACTACATGACTATCCCAGCTTTTCTTCCAGCACTTCTTTCGTATACAAGGACGTGTACAATCCATTGATTTTGATAAGCTGTTCGTGTGAACCCTTTTCGACGATCATACCATCTTGCATAACCACAATCATGTCAAAGTCTCTTACAGCAGGTAGTCTATGGGTAACAACCAGCAAAGTTCTATCTGGAAATTTTATTACTATATTTCTCATGATAGTTTGTTCTACTCGCGCGTCTACGGCAGAAAGACAATCATCCAGGATGATAATGTTCGGATTAATGGCCAGCGCCCGTGCAATGGTAATCCTCTGTTTTTGCCCACCTGATAGGTTGATCCCCCGTTCACCCAGATAACTTTCATACTGGTATGGAAGTTCCTGAATTTCAGATTCAATTACAGCCATACGAGCAAGTTCCTCGACGTTGTTACCGCCGTTTGTTGCTTCTACTCCAAACAACAGGTTATCTTTTATTCTTTCTGAAAATAGGAACGTATCCTGAGGGACATAGCCTATGTGCCTCCTTAAAATCTTAATGTCTATCGTATTAATATCAATACCATCTATAAAGAGACCCTGGTCGCCTACAGGGATTATGCGTGAAAGCATACCTACCAATGTCGACTTCCCGCTTCCTATCGGACCTACAATAGCGACACGCTGTCCTGCGAGAATTTTTAAACTTATGCCCTTTAAAACCAACTCTGTTTGGTTGTCGTACCGAAAATTTATGTCTCTGAATTCGATCTCGCCCTTAGGTACAAATTGCTGTGTCGTGTCAATCTTCGAAACGATCTCAGACCTTTCATCCATCACCTCGTCGATACGCTTCATGGAGGCATTGCCACGCTGCAAGAGGGATAAACACCAGCCAATGGCAGTCATGGGCCAGACCATCATAGAAATATAACGCTGAAAGGCAACGAGCGTACCCAATGTAATAGCGCCCTCAAGTACCATCTTCCCGCCCATAAAAAGCAATAGAATAACACCCATATAAGTAATATACTCGAACACCGGTCCCAGGAGTGATTGTGGAATGGCCAATTTCAGATTTTTCTTCATAAAATCCTTACACAAATCTCTCAGTAACCTTTCTTCTTGTCGGGACATGTTAAAGGACTTCACGATACGGATACCCGATGTGTTTTCCTGCACCTTTTCGCTGATCCTCGAAAATTGTTCCTGAACGTCACGAAACCGCTTATCAATAACATCCTTGATTTTATAAGCAATATAAGGCGTTAGCGGCATCAACAGGAATGTATAGAAGGACAACTTTGGGGATAAATAGATGATGATTGGCGGTACCACAAAAAAGTAAAATATGGCATCCAATCCGATCAATAACCCAGGCCCAACAGCCATGCGGACAGCGCCAATATCATTTGTAGCCCGTGACATGAGATCGCCTGTCTTGTATTTCTGAAAGAATTTCTGGGAGAACGTCTCAATATGCCCAAAGAAGGCCATGCGGAGGTCATAATCGCATCGGAATGACGTCCCGATAAAATGTATCCTCCAAAGGTATCGGCAGACGCCCTGAAAAAAACTCACCAGGATGAAAAGACCGGAGAGGACTGCGATCTTCGAGAGATTTACCTCAGTTGAAAAAACATCTATCGCCCTTTTGATAATAAGCGGCGGGAAGATATTGATGATATCTACGGCAATTAGCGACAAAGTACCGATAATGAAGTACCGCTTATACTTCTTTACAAATACCCTGTAGACAATACTTCTTTCCCAAAACTCCCTTACCTTTTTAAATCCCATCTTTATTTCTTCAAAAATTATCTCTGTATTTTCATGAATTTGTTTATACAATAGTAATCTATAAATAGTACACAAAAACTTTAATTTATCACAATTTTATTTAATAGTGTATATAATTAATCCCCCGGTGAGTAATCATAGGTTTACAAATGAGGATTCATGTTTGAACTTATAACCACCCCTTAATCCCCTCCTTCGCAAGGATGGGATTAAGAGGAGGTCTTCCATAGACTATTTACCATAGTAGTTATGGACACGAAAACCGCATAAATAAAATGAAAATTCCTATATGATTAGATTAGGCTGCCTTCGGCAGCGACTTTTTTGATATGCGGTAAATGTCCAGCGCAAACAACCCCCTTACCCCCTTTGTTAAGGGGGAATTCTTCAAGTCCCCCTTAGAAAAGGGGGATTCAGGGGGTTGTCTGATTGCTACGCTACGAACTTTGAAATTCCTTAACGTTAAATTAGGCCTTCGGCAACTAAATATTCCCCTCCCTTGATGGGAGGGGCTAGGGGAGGGTGATTAACTTTTTCCATCACCCCCACCTAACCTCCCCCATCGTTCGACTGAGCTCACGACGAAGTCAAGGGGGAGGAACAATAGTTTGAAAATTCCTGTACATTAAAGTAGATACTAATTTTTGAGGTTTTTGTTGATATGGAAAAAGGCGTCTTGAGAGAAACAGTCTATGCATTTAATGATAACGATACCGTTGCCACGTATGACTCCGATATGGATGTGTGGCATCCAAATCGCGCAAAAATGGCATCAATAGTATGCGAGATATTACCCTTTAATAGAGAGGGAAATTTAAAATTCCTGGACTTAGGTGTTGGAACGGGATACCTGTCTCGCAGGATTATTGAAACGTTTCCCAATGCAATGATTATCGCCATAGATGCCGCTGAACTTATGATAGAAAAGGCCAGAATAAGGCTTCATGATCATCTCAAACAAGTCACATTCAAACTCTCCACTTTCCAGGAACTGCCGGACAAAGAAAGTACACTTTCTAACCTGGATGGTGTAATTTCTTCCTTTGCCCTCCACCATTTATACAGGGAAGAAAAACTGACACTCTTTAAATATATCCGCTCGATATTGAAACCTAATGGCTGGTTTTTAAATTGTGATATCTTTAAGACCTCTGATGCCGTGCTTGAGGCCCGATTCCGATATCTACATCACCTGGGAATACAACAGAGGTTAAAAAGAATTAAGGATATAGAGAAACCCCTCGACCAAATCTCATCGGAACTGGCAGAAAAAGAGAAAAAAGATGGCGATCATCCTTTATTCGTTACAGATGACCTTCAAATCGTTATGGAAGCTGGGTTCCGTACTTCAGAGTGTTTCTGGAAGGAGTATCGGGAGGCGGTGTATGGTGGGGTAAAATGATTCGTCTTAATAATGTAAGCCTCGCTTTTGGCAGCAGGGCCATTTTCGATAATATTTCTCTGCACATCCGAAGGAACGACAGGATCGGCTTAATCGGTCCTAACGGCGCTGGCAAATCCACGCTTTTCAAACTTATTTGCCGCTTAACCGAACCCAGTGCAGGCGATCTTGTTTTTGCCAAAGATACCAGTATTGGATACCTTCCACAGGAAGGTTTTGTCTTTAAGAAAAAAACCATCTTCGATGAGGCCAGTTCGGCTTTTGATGATATACTCCACCTGAAAAGTCAGATTGATAAGATTCATACACAATTAGAAAATCCCTCTGTATCTATGCAGGAAGAAGACCATCAGTTGCTCCTGGATAAATACGCACACCTCCAACATCAGTTTGAAGTTGTCAATGGCGCTAAGGTTGATAAAGAGACGGGCAAGGTTTTAAAAGGTATGGGATTTAAAGAATCTGATTTTGAAAAGAGCATCGACACATTCAGCGGCGGATGGCAGATGCGAGTAGCCCTTTCCAGACTGTTACTCCAGGATCCCAATCTCCTTCTCCTCGACGAACCAACGAACCACCTGGATATCGATTCCATACTCTGGTTAGAAGATTACCTCAAAGAGTATAAAGGCGGACTGATTATCATCTCACACGATCGGACATTTCTCGACCGGAACATTACCAAGGTTTGGGAACTGGAAAAAGGAAAGGTTTATGAATACCATGGGAATTATTCCTTTTATGAGGCCGAAAAAGAAAAACGGGCAGAAATGCAAACGGCACGCTACGTCAACCAGCAGAAAAAAATCAAAGAGGTGGAACGCTTTATTGAACGGTTCCGGGCAAAGAACACAAAGGCATCGCAGGTGCAGAGCCGAATCCTCATGCTCGAAAAGATGGAAAAGGAAGAATTGCCTGAAAATACTACAAAACAGGTTAAATTCAAATTCCGCACATCAAAACAAAGCGGCGTAACCGTACTGGATGTAAAAGACGTTTCGCATGAATACGATGGACATTCGATCTTTCACGATATTTGCCTTTCGATAGAACGGGGGGAAAGAGTAGCGCTTGTAGGACAAAACGGGTCGGGAAAGTCCACGTTATCGCGCATCATCGCCGGTCTGGAACAGCCGCATTCAGGCGCTATCAAGATGGGGCATAATGTCCTTTTTGATTATTTTGCCCAGGAGCATGCTGAAAAATTAAATAGCGGCAATACCTTATTGCAGGAAGTCGAATCGATCGCTCCATTTTCCATGATTCCTCAAGTCAGACACATATTAGGGGCATTTCTGTTTTCCGGTGATGACGTCTTCAAGACCGTCAATGTCCTGAGCGGCGGCGAAAAGTCGCGTCTGTCCCTTGCAAAGATGCTTCTAAAACCCACAAATTTTCTCATCCTTGACGAACCCACAAACCATATTGATATTACCACCAAGAGGATTCTCAAGAACGCCTTATTGGAATATACAGGAAGTCTGTTGATCGTATCCCACGATAGAGCGTTTCTGGATGGTCTGGTCTCCAAAGTCTATGAACTGAGAAATGGCACTATCCACGTCCATTTGGGAGGTTTTGGAGATTTTCTTGAAAAGAAGGCAGCAACTTTACACGGAGATACCGCAGAAGTCAAAACGAACGAAGCATCTCTTCCGAGACAGGAAGAGGGCAGTTCACAGAAGCAACAATATTTGCTAAAAAAAGAACTGAATGCCAGGAAACGCAAGCTCACAAAAGAAATTCAAAACATCGAGGCAAAGATCGCCTTATTGGAAACTCAAAAGAAGGAACTGGATTCTATCCTTTTAGATCCCCTACTGTATAATAACAAGGAAAAGTCCATCGAAGTCAACAAGCAGCACAAAACTATTATTCAGGAATTGAATACCCTTTATAATGGGTGGGATACCATCCACACCGAATTGGAATCCGTAAACGACAACTAATTCGATCTTGTGTAAGGATCGTTTGCAACGTGAACTGTATTTTTTTCGACAGGATGAACAGGATTTTGAGGCCTCGTATTTTCCTTTGCCATTATCCAGTCTATCCTGACAATCCCGTCTCTCTATCTTATTTCTTATTACGAGGTAGCTGTATAAACCAGCACTTCTTTTTCCAATCGGTCTTGTAATCGATCCTTTTCTACCTCTAAATCATAGCGGGCCTGCAAATTCATCCAAAACCGCTCTGATAGACCAAAATAGCGTGATAGCCGTAACGCCGTATCCGGACTAATCGCTCGCTTGCCCAAAACGATTTCATTGATCCGTCGGGCCGGAACGTTTATCTCCTTCGCCAAGCGGTACTGACTAAGCCCCAACGGTTTAAGAAATTCCTCTAATAGAATTTCACCAGGATGGATTGGCGGTAATCTTTCTTTGCTCATAAACCTACCCATGATAATCAACAATCTCAACTTGATAAGCGTTACCTTCGCGCCACTCAAAACAAATCCGCCACTGCTTGTTAATACGGATACTGTACTGATTAGCCCGATCCCCCGACAGTTTTTCCAAGTGGTTGGAGGTGGGATACGTAAATCATGTAACACTTCAACCGCATCCAGGATTTCCAGTTTCACTCGGGCGGTATGTTGGATTTCTGGTGGCAACTTGCGCGAAAAGTAGCGCTGAAAAACCTTTTCAGTTTCTTTGTCGGCAAAACTTCTAATCGCGATGGAATAATAACGTCTGACGGTAATCCTGTCAAGCGTTATTATCGGATTTACAGACTTTCAAATGGTTTCCTTCTGCGAACCGTTCAGCGACCCCAACGACAAAATTAACGGCAGCTTTAGCCATCCGCTGGAATGATTTGTTAGGTAGTCTTATGGGATAATAATTCCTTGTCTAATTCGCGGGTCAAATCTTTATCGTTGGAAAAAGTCGTCATTTTGAAAGATTCGATCCCTTCCTTGTATTTTCTCATAGGCATTTGAAGCGAACTGGAACTTCAAACCTTCGGAATGAAGTATTTAATAAACCAATCGCGGGCAAGTTGTGCTACTTTGTCCAACGCCCCAGGTTCTTCGAAGAGGTGGGTTGAACCCGGAACGATAACCAGTTCTTTGGGACATGTCAATCGTGCAAATGCTGTTTCATTCAGGGGGATAACCGGTTTGTCATTGCCTCCTACGATAAGTAGGGTAGGTGCCTGAACGAGGTGTAGGTACTCCATAGCAAGATCAGGGCGTCCCCCACGAGAAACTACAGCAGCAATTTCGATTGGTTCCCGCGCAGCAGCCTGAAGTGCGGCAGCGGCACCCGTACTTGCTCCAAAGTAACCAATCATCAGTCCTTGCATGTCTGGCAGATGGCGTAACCAGTGGGCATTGGATAAAAGACGATTGGCCAGTAGGTCTATATTAAATACTTTTTGACGATTCAAAGATTCCGACTCCTTCAGGAGGTCAACCAGTAATGTGGCAATGCCGGCATCCTGAAGGATTTGGGCTACAAAGTTATTTCGTGGACTGAAGCGACCGCTACCGCTTCCGTGAGCAAAGATAACAACTCCCCTTGACTGGGGAGGTATTTCAAGGATACCGTAAAGGCTCACGCCGTCCGCTGGTATCACGACATCTTTTTTATTATTTTCGATTGTCCTCGATCGTTTCATGACGTCCCTGCATTCCTTTCATAAAACCAACACTCCTTCTTTTTCAGTCATGCATGGGTTTCTGTGGTTTAAACTTAGCCCAGTTGCGGTGAAGGATTGCAACGGCATCCTCATCGCTTACCTGATCAAAGTTGCGGTACCAGGTACCCACGGAGATGAAGTTTTCTGGCATGCTTGGAAATATCATCTCATCCGCAAAGGCGCTCAGCATATCTACGCTGCTCCTTGCGGCGACGGGTGCAGCAGCAACCAACCGTGCGGGATTACGCCTGCGGAGTCCTTCCAGGGCAGCTCGAAAAGTATATCCGGTTGCAATGCCGTCATCGATCACGAGGAGTGTCTTCCCAGTAACATCAAGTGCTGGCCGGTTGCCACGATACAATCGCAGCCGCCTTTCAACCTCATCTCTCTGGCAGGCAATCTCGCGGTCCAGATAATCTTGTGGAACACCCACAGCCCTGACCAGTTCTTCATTGATGATACAGATGTCGTCGCCGTCCACCAGAGCGCCGATACCCAGTTCAGGCTGATATGGAGCCCTGAGCTTGCGGACGATAATAACATCCATGGAAGCGGACATCGCCTTTGAAACTTCATCGGCTACCACAAGACCTCCGCGCGGAATACCAAACACTATCAGGGTATGATTGTGATATCTACGTTTGACAAGGATTTCCGCTATCCGCCGGCCTGCATCGAGACGGTCTTCGTAAATTATATCTTGTCGAGTAGACATCATAAACCTCCTTCTTTAGAATTCATATTTGCCGTTTCCCATATCGAAAAGTTTTAAAACATTCGGTTCCGTAGCAATGATATTCTTCTGCATCTCTTTAGAAG
>MHZD01000009.1:0-2125 GCA_001828645.1 Planctomycetes bacterium RIFOXYC2_FULL_41_27
GACATCTATCATACAATCCATCAACGGAAGAGAGGATAATGAGCAAATCTGCATTCAGGAGGTTCGTCACGAGAGCAGAAAGTGCATCGTTATCACCGAACTTGATTTCATCCACGGAAATCGTGTCATTCTCGTTTACGACAGGAATGGCATTCATCTGAAACAGCGTATGTATCGTATTGCAGGTATTCAGGTATCTTTGGCGGTCTTCAAAGTCCTCACGGGTAAGGAGTATTTGTGCCGCATGGTAACCGTGAAGTTTGAAACACTCATTGTATGTCCCAATCAACTTGCTCTGGCCTATCGCTGCAACCGCCTGTAATTCGGGTAATGTGGAAGGTCTTTTCTCTATGCCCAGTTCTCCCATACCAGAACCAATTGCGCCGGAACTCACCACAACCACATCGTAGCCCATCTTTTTCAGTTCAACGACCTGCCCGGCGAGGTTCCGTATCTGTTCCCTATCTACGTATCCGTCATCGGTGGTGAGCACACCCGTCCCTATCTTGACAACGACCTTTTTTACCTTTGATAGAATTTGCCTTCTTAAATCATTTTTTGTTTTCATACCATTACACCGATTAAATTATGCCTTTTACTGTTTTTGACACTAAGGGATTGACAATAAATAATCTGAACAAGTTTGTTGTCCAACACTTTGAAGATCTGGCACTGTCAGGGCTAAAGCCCAATTCAGATAAGACCGTCACTAACCCCAGCCTTAAGGCTGGGGTTAGTGGGTACACGTCATACCGGGGCTTTAGCCCTGATGGCACAGCAACCGTAGTTGTTCACGTTATTTATTGTCAATCCCTAAGGCACAAAGAAAATACTTGGTGTCTTTCGTGACTCTGTGGCTAAGTATTTCCCTCGATTTAGCTTAATTAAGGTAGTTATAATCTCAGAAAAAGTCAAGAAATATTGTGATATACAGAACATATCCTGTTTTTATAATTATATAGAGTAAGGGCAAACGGCGTTCATCCGTACATTTCTCTGTGGCAATCTTTTATGACTTTCTTAAGGAGAGTCTGATCAGGTGTCTAAATTCTTCTGATTTGAGTAAGATAGAGGTGACGGCAAATGCAGCAAATGCAGCGGTCATCGGGGCAAACAAGCGAAGTCCTTTAAAATAAAGACTGCCGCCTCCATCCGAAGCAGGAAACAGTCTCAAGACAAACCAGCACGCTATTGCCATTGCTACCGAGGCAGTTACTGTTTTCAGGATCGAGACGACAACCTCGCTTCCTATCTTAATGCGTACTCTTTTTTGTAAGATGATGGTCAGAATAATAATCTGGACAATGGCGCTGATAGCCGTAGAGAGCGCCAAACCGCCTTCCCGCAACACCCAAATGAGTGAAAGATTTAAGACAAAATCCAAACCAACGCATATCGCTCCAATTTTTACCGGGGTGATTGTATCTTTGACTGAATAAAACGCACGAATCAACACATGAAGGCCGCAGTATGCCCATATCCCAATGGCATAGAAGAAAATTACGCGTGACGTCCTGTATGCGGATTCCGCATCAAACTGTTTCCTGCGGTAAATGAGGTCAACGATCGGTTCACGAAGCATAATTATGGCCAGGGATGCAGGGATACCGATTAAGAGCATAAATTTTAACGCCCTGTTGAAGGTTATCGAAAAGGTGTTCCAGTCCTCACGTACCGCATGCGTTGAAAAAAGCGGGAATATAGCTGTGGCCATGGCAATACCAAAAACACCTAAAGGGAATTGTATCAATCGATCGCTGTAATACAGCACAGACGCGGCGCCAGCTTTCATTGGATAATTGATGGCCATTCCTGCAAAATGGAAATAGCCAGGCCCGTCCTGAGGGGCAGCAAATCCAACAGCAATAATGCTATCAACGAGAACGTTAATCTGGACGACAGCCAGTCCGAAGACAACAGGACCCATGCGAGCCAACACTAATTTCAAGCCTGGATCTGAAAATTGTAGAATGGGTCGATAGTATAATTCTTTTCTCCGTAAGACCGGGATATGGATAATTACCTGAACAAGACCGGATAAAAAGGTAGCGATGGCAACTGCGTAGATCATTTTTTCAAGCGTTTTTCCAGTGTAAGGAGCTAAAATAGCCCCCAAGATCCAGCA
>MHZD01000009.1:2155-6611 GCA_001828645.1 Planctomycetes bacterium RIFOXYC2_FULL_41_27
CATGAAAAAATGGTGAAGGGTGTTCAGCACTGCTCCCATAAAAGCTACTAGGCAAATAAAGAAGACATAGGGAAACATAATAATGGATAGTTTGAAAACAAGCTGCCACTTTTCTTGTACGTGGAATATCCTGGGGATAGCAAAAAATGAGCCTTCGCCTAACAATACAATTCCCCCTAAAATAATGATGAGTACCGTGGCTATGACATTGACAAAGGCCATAGCTTCTGCCCTGCCGCGTTTTTCGATGTGTTCTGTGAAGATGGGAATGAAGGCAGCGCTGAGAGCGCCTTCGCCAAAGAGGCGTCGAAACAGGTTTGGAATCTTAAAGGCAACGGCAAAGGCATCCCAAACCATGCCTGTACCAAAGATACTGGCGCATATCATGTCCCGTGCAAGACCAAGTATTCGGCTTAAGAAGGTGCAGACGCTGATAATCCTAACCGAGCTGAATAAATTATGTGTTTCCGACATAAATGATTTTTAACGAATTTATATATCTGCATGAAACATTCATGACCCTATACTTCCTTATTCTTGTATATGTAATGGAAATCCCCCTACATCTCCCTTTCATAAAGGGGGACTGAGGGGGATTATGTATTTTTTGACCATAGTACTAGATAACAGTATTTGAAGGAATAACGCTTCCTTTTGGTATGATGACTATGTAATCCTGGATCATGTAATTATCCGCATTCAGATTATCGACTTTATTTACATTCTCTATTTTCACATTTTCACCGATATGTACATTCTTATCGACAATAGCCCCTGCGATCCGTGAATTGTTACCGATTCCTATATCCGGTATTTTTTTATACCGATTCATCCGTATATTAGATTCTGATTCATAGTAATCCGCACCCATAATGATAGCGTTTTGAATAAGGGTATTCTTGCCAATAATACTCCTGATTCCTATGACAGAATTATGGATTTCAGCATCGTTAATGATGCATCCATCCGAAATAATAGATTGAGTAACCTTGCAGGCATTTATGACAGATCCGGGTAAGAAAAGCGGGTTGGTATAGATCGGCGCTTTCTCGTTAAATAAATCAAAATTGGGGGTAAGAGACGCCAAATTCAGATTGGCTTCATAAAATGACTTTATTGTTCCTATATCCTCCCAGTAGCCATCAAAGAAATAAGCAAGTACCCGGCGTTTTTTTATTATTTCCGGGATAATATCCTTACCAAAATCAGACTTATTTGTTTCTTCCTTTAATACGTCATTCAAAACATCAAGATTAAATATATAAATACCCATTGAGGCAAGAAGGGTGCGACCTTTAGCCCTTATACCACGCCTGTCAAAAGCAGATGCTGGTAAAGAAAGAGAATCCAGAACCTTCTCCTCTTTTGGTTTTTCGAAGAAATCAATAATTCGTTCCTGTTCGTCTACCTTTAAGATACCTAAATGGCCGGCATCTTTCCTTTGCACGGGAATCGCCGAGACGGTGACTTCCGCGCCGCTCGCAATATGCATTTTGATGACCTCTTGATAGTTCATCCGGTAAAGTTGGTCACCTGAGAGGATCAAAACAAAGTCAATATTGGGCTGATTAAAAAAACGAAGGTTTTGACGAACGGCATCAGCAGTACCCTGATACCAGTTCATGTTTTCTGTAGTTTGGGCGGCTGCGAGGATTTCAATAAAACCCCTGGAAAAGTTATCGAATTTATATGCCCGTGTTATATGTCTATGAAGAGAGGCCGAATTAAATTGTGTGAGTACGTAAATCTTATTGAGATTAGAATTCAGACAATTACTGATAGGAATGTCTATAATCCTGTATTTGCCCGCCAGAGGGACTGCAGGTTTTGTCCTTTCTTTTGTTAAGGGATAGAGCCTTGTCCCACGCCCTCCCCCGAGAATTACGGAAATTATATTATCCATTTCTACCATTCGGGATACATCCTTTACTATAAAAAATACAGACGTAGTTTAACACAAAATCTGACTTATTCAAGTCAGATACTATAAATTTATGCTAAAGGAATTCCAATCTGGTAGGGGTAATTCATGAATTACCCTTACATGCTTCTGTAACAAAGACATTAATAATATTTTGCCTTTCTTTCCGAAGACTTGTGGTTCAATAAGCGATTTACAATTACCTCAGTAGTCACAGTTTTGTACAATTTGTTTGCAGCTTTTAATCTTGCAATTGCCAACTCGATTTGATAGTATTCCTTAAAATATTTTCATTAATATACTTGAAACAATTATCTTTTTACAAGGGAGGGGTTGATATCCGGAAAAATCTCTTGGATGCGGCTGATCCAAGTTCATTATCCCTGTTTTTTGTCGTGGGATTAATCGTAGGTAGTTTCTTGAATGTCTGTATCTACCGAATCCCCAGGAAAAAATCTCTGGTATCGCCTCGTTCATTTTGTCCAAATTGTAATACGCCAATCGGGTGGTATGCTAATATTCCTGTATTAAGCTATATATTCCTGCTGGGGCGTTGTCGGGCGTGCAAGGCTAAAATTCCAATACGTTATCCACTTGTAGAGTTATTGACAGGGTATGTTTTTGTACATCTCTATTACGTATTTATCCAATACAGACACGAATCGCCCTGCATTTTTATTTGTTACATAGCTCTTTGTTGTGCCCTGATTATATCGACCTTTGTAGACCTTGAGTTACTGGTCATCCCCAATGAGGTCACGTTTGTTGGTATTCCGCTTGCTCTTGTTTTAAGCGTGATATGTCCAGGTTTGCATGACGCGCAGAACACCCTGAGAAATTTTTCCTTGACGGGTATCTACCGATTAGATACGTTGATTGCGTCCACGATCGGGATGCTTACTGGAGGATGCCTGATATTTCTCTGTAGTATTTTGGGGAAATGGGTATTTAAGAAGGATGCCATGGGGCTTGGGGATGTGAAACTCATGGGTATGATTGGCGGGATCACGGGCTGGAAATTAGCGGTGTCAATCTTCTTTGTCGCTCCGTTTTTTGGGCTCTTAATGGCCGTTCCTGTGTTATTGTTTAAGAAAAGTCATTTAATCCCGTACGGACCATTTTTGTCGTTGGCTGCGCTGGTGTGTATCGTCATGCAAGATTATTTTATAGGACTTGTCAATATGTATGTTCAACTCTTTGCCGTATTATTTTCTGGGTTTCATTCATGAATATTACTAAATTCTATGTGGTTAAAATTTCTTTACCGTGAAAGGAGGAAAGGACGTATGTTAGAAGGATATGGTGTGGCGCGAGGTCTTTGTCTGGTTGGGATATTGGGAATACTGGGTGCTGGCACAGGTTGTGGTCAGCTTAAGAAGCTGCGACAGGAAAATCAGCAGTTGAATGAAACCATATCAGGCCTGCAGCAGGAGAATGCAGAACTATCCTCGAAGGCGAGTCGGTATGAAAGCGAGTTGAGTCGGCTCGAGAATACAAGAAGGGATCTCGAAGAAAAATTAAAAGGTACAGGGGCGACCGTAAGGATAAAAAACGGCACTGTTTCTGTATTGCTGCCGGGCGCGGTATTGTTTGATTCCGGACAAACTACGTTACGGCCACAATCCAAGGCAACACTCAAGAAGATCGCGGGTATACTGAAGACATCCGCAGCAGGTGAAATAGTCAGAATTGAAGGTCATACGGATAATGACCCTGTTGTCAGACATAAAGACAAGTACAAGTCAAACTGGGAGCTATCCGCAGCAAGGGCTGCTGCCGTTCTCCATTACATGGTTGAAGAATGCGGCGTTTCTCCCGCCAGGGTTTATATCGCTGGATTCGGACAATACCAACCTATGACCGACAACAAATCAAAGACGGGAAAGGCAAAAAACCGACGCGTGGAGTTTGTAATAGTGCCAAAAGGCGGCGGCTAGAGTTTCACATGATTGTAATTGTAGATTATGGGATGGGAAACCTCCGGAGTGTAGAGAAGGGTTTCGAACGGTTTGGTTTTGATGTCAAGGTTACCGATGACCCAAGGGAGGTTAAAAACGCAGACAAATTAGTACTTCCCGGTGTGGGAGCATTTCGAGACGCCATGGATGGCCTAAGACAGAGGGGATTGATAGAACCAATTGTGGATTATATCCAATCGGGCAAACCGTTCCTGGGAATTTGTCTTGGGTTGCAGTTGCTGTTTTCCAAAGGTTATGAAGATGGAGAACACGATGGTTTGGGTGTTATTCCCGGCAAGGTAGTCAGATTTAAATTTTCTGAAAATGGAACAAAGGAGAAGTTGAAGATTCCACACATGGGCTGGAATCAGATAAGTTTTCTAAAAGAGGATAATCCTCTCCTGAAAAATGTACCCTGTAATGCATATATGTATTTTGTGCATTCTTATTACGTCTGTCCGGAGGATAAATGCGTCGTTGCTACAGAAACGGATTACGGTGTGCGTTTTACCTCTATGGTTTGGCATAAGAACATCTTCGCAACGCAATTTCATCCTGAAAAAAGCCAGCAATACGG
>MHZD01000010.1 GCA_001828645.1 Planctomycetes bacterium RIFOXYC2_FULL_41_27
GGAAAAAAGATTGGCCAATTTATTTGAGAATTACAAATCCCGTGTTCATTGATGGAACTCTTGGAGATTGTATTCTCCTATATGACTTAATAAAAGCGTTGGACTATGACAGTTTCCCAACTACGCGACAAAGGTATGATAGAGGCGAAAGAGATATTAACCCTTATAAATCATTAAGCCAACAAGCGTATGTGCGACTAACACAAAATGCAGTTGAATGGCTTGAACCAAAATTTGAAGAAACATTAAACAACATTGGACATGTAGATGATAGTTTTTTACAACAGTTACCGCAGACACAAACTAAAATTGCTTCGTGGACAAAGTAGCACATCCGATAACAGCACCTTGCCCAAAGCGGGGCGGACGTGGTTAATTGAACATTTTTACTTTTAATTATCTTTATAGTAGATTGACAGTGCAGTATTTATAAATCGCCACATGAGAAAATGGAGGGTCACCTTTATTATTCAAATTGTTCCGTTAGATTTTCAGTTTCTTACTGAAAATCTTTTAAAATGTCAAATCTGTTTCAATCCTTTCAATAATTTCAGAAAGTATCGTGATAGTTCAGCTTACCGCAGAGACCGCTAAGATCGCAGAAATTATCAGAGAGAAGAAAATAAAATTGCGGGAATTTTGCCTATTTTATCTTGTTTTACTGCGTTCTCAGCGTTCTCGGCGGTGGAATGTTCCAAAATGTCCTATCCAATCAGTTTTTTCATCACATCTCCAAGCCTGTAATAAAAGCCCGCCGTGTGTAAACTCACTGGGAATTTGAGGACCTCGTAATCATAATGATGCATGAACTCGTGAATAAGGGTGTCAAGGAATGTCTTCGGGGCAAGAGTGGCTTCCCGTATCGCCGTCTTATTACTGAGGACAATCTTTCCCGCCTTGTATGTTCCATAGACTTTTCGCTTCAGCTTGCCGTCCTTCAGGGAATGGTTTTGTCGTTTATCGTTTACCGTGAGTTGTGGGACAGGAATTGACAGAGACCGAGACATCTCCTCTAATAACCCTTGCCCCAGAACCTGTCTTTCTGATGCATCCGTCGAAGTTAAGAGCTTTTTTGTATAGTGTGTTGCCACAGTATTAGGCTGAAATAAGGTATCCTTTATGCTATTGGATTTCCTATAAACTGCTTTATTGCCTTGTTTCCAGAACATGGATAACTCCAGATGATTTGTTTAATAAAAATATACAATACAATGTTACGGTAACTATTCTATCACGACGATTTTTTAATTGACAATCTATATTTTTAATATATCCTTACGACTTAAGTGTTTTCCCCGTATGATTGTAATTGTGTTGGAACATTGATAAGCTAATTAGTGTTGCGAAAGGAGTTGTTATTGCATGAATCCTCTTTCTAAAAATTTTGTGCGTGCCAGTCTGGTGTATTTCTTCATTGCAGCCATAATCGGCACGATAATGATTTTTATGAAAAGCTACCCGGCCCAGCTACTCTTTACCCACGTCCACTTAAACCTTTTAGGATGGATGTCGATGATGATTTTTGGGGTCGGTTACCATATCTTGCCCAGATTTTCCGGGACACCACTGGCCTATCCCAAGGTGGGCAATCTTCAGTTCTATATTGCAAACATTGGTCTTGTAGGGTTAGTATGTTTTCGTCCTATCCATCCAGTCGCAGAAATCTTCGCAAGTCTACAGGTTGTTTCTGTGGGCTTGTTTGTATTTAATATCTGGATGAGCCTGATAGCACCCAAACCCGAAACTGAATAACAAATTTATATCATACAACTAAGGAGATTTTATAGAATGTATACAATAGGAATCGATATTGGTTCCATGTCAACGAACGGAGTTTTGTTGAACGAAAAGAAGGAAATCCTTTCCTCAATAATCATTCCAACCGGCGCCAGCAGTAAGAAAGCGGCGGATAAGACTTTTCATCAGATACTTACAGAACATAAACTAACAGAAAAGGATATTGATTATATTGTTGCCACCGGCTATGGGCGTATTAAGGTGCCATTTGCCAATGAGGTCGTAACGGAAATTACCTGTCATGCCAGGGGGGCGAATTACTTTTTCCCCAAGGCCAGGACAATTATCGATATTGGCGGGCAGGACAGCAAGGTCATAAAAGTCGATGCGAATGGAAATGTCCTCGACTTTGTTATGAATGACAAGTGTGCAGCCGGAACTGGCCGATTCCTGGAAGTTATGGCGAGGACGCTGGAGATAGACCTGGAAGAAATGGGACCGATTTCGCTGAACGGGAAGAATAACGTTTCTGTGAGTAGTCTTTGCACGGTTTTTGCCGAATCAGAGGTGGTATCCCTTATTGGCGCAGATCACAAAACAGCAGATATTTGCAAAGGATTACATCTCTCAATTGCCAAACGCATCACCGCACAGGTAAAGAGAATTGGGCTGGAAGAAGAGATTGTCATGACAGGCGGTGTTGCAAAGAATATCGGTGTTGTAACAGAGATGGAGAAGAATCTTGGTTGTAAGATCAAAATTTCGGAAGAACCTCAAATCAACGGAGCGCTCGGAGCGGCATTAATTGCCTTAGAAAAGGCGCAGGCAAAGATTCAACCTTCTGCATCCGTTTCTGGAAATTCATCCACTGGGGCGTCCATTGCCGAGTTTTCAGTCGAAGATAATACCTTACCTAAAATCGGTTATTTTTGTTCGTATACCCCGGTAGAACTTATTCGTGCCGCTGGGTTTCACCCGATCAGAATCAAGGGCTCTGATAAAGAATCGAGCTCTGCCAATGAAGTGCTTTGCGGCAATATCTGTCCTTATATCAAGGCCGTTGTTGATCAGAAAATTACCGGTAATCTGGAAGACTTTAAAGGGATGGTGTTTGTCAACTCGTGTGACGGGATGCGCAGGCTCTATGATGCATGGATTAAACTGGACGAGGGTAAGAAGACATTTAACTACATCCTGGATATTCCCAAAAACACCGACGATGCCGCAGTTTACTATTACGCAAACCTGTTAAAGAAGTTCAAAGAAAAACTGGAAGCTTATTTCACGCTCAAAATTCACCATGATGATATCAATCAAAGTATTTCCAAATACAATGCAGTTAGGGAAAAAGTACAATTATTTTTACAAAAATACTGGAGCGGGTATATTGGACAATCCGGATATGAGATATTTTCTCTGTTAAAGAAGGGCGTAAATGTCCTTCCAGAAAAGTTCCAGGAATACCTAAGCCACGTCATGAAACAAAAAGAGGACGTCCGTGACACACGGGATATACCTCGGCTGTTTGTCTGGGGCAGCATCATGGAAAACGAGAGGATTATGAAGGTCGTCGAAGATGCGGGCGCCAAGGTTGTTGCTGAAGACTTGTGTAATGGTAGTCGATCCTTTGATGCCCAGATTAATATCAGTAATGATCCCATTCTGTCAATTGCCAGAAGGTACATCAAGCGGGCGCCTTGTTCCCGAATGGTTAATGTTTTCGAGAGGGTCAACAATGTGCTGTCTATCATGCAGGAAAAGTCGATTCATGGCGCGATTTATCATACCTTAAAATTTTGTGATCACAATCTCCTGGATTACCCTGTGATTAAAAAGACATTCCATGAGAAAAATATTCCACTTCTTCACCTGAATTGTGATTACACAATGAGTAGCGAAGGGCAAATCAAGACACGGGTCGAGGCATTTCTTGAACAACTAACCGGTACTTCAAATAAAAAATAAAACAACATGATATCCATTCGAAAATGTAAGGAATGGGCAGAACCATTCCTGCGTCGTATTTCCCCTATTTTATTTAGAGAACTTTTGCGGTTTATGAGGATATACCATTTCTTCTGCCGTGGAAATAAAAAGAAGGAATTGGTTTCCCTACGTGTTCAGGAGCGTGTGGGCGTAAGGCATTTGTACAACGTCTATGCCAACCCCAAAAGAACTATTTGGACGACGATGTTTGTTCCCTCTGAAATCCTGTTTGCGATGGGACTCTATCCATTTTGTCTTGAAATCGGCGCTGCCCTCTTTGCAGGCCTGGGTCAAAGTTCAAAGGGACTATTAGAAGCAGAATCATACGGCGTCCCCACAGATATCTGCTCTTTTCACCGCTCAGCTATTGGCCATGCATTCGATAACAAATTTCCAAAAAACATCCTTCAGGCAGCTACCACGACATTATGTGATAACAATACAAAGACGACAAAGATTTGCGAGACTGTAACTGGTAAAGAAACCATTGTTATTGATGTTCCGTATGAGGAAGATGATTACTCCGTCAGTTATCTTGCAAAACAACTCGAAGATTTCACAAAACGACTGGAGGTCATTACAGGGAGAAAGATGAAGCCGGATGCGTTTGAAAAGGCAATTGAATATTCGAATCAGACACGAGAAAAAATGCTGGAAGTTAATGAATTAAGAAAAAACCCGTATTGTCCCTTGCCAGGCAGTAAAGCCCTGGGATTTATGTTCCCGGCATATTTATTAAT
>MHZD01000011.1:0-5210 GCA_001828645.1 Planctomycetes bacterium RIFOXYC2_FULL_41_27
CCCCAGGCAAAGGTAACTATTCCTGTAGCCGTCAAGGAGTCTGCTACCCTGCGAATCCTGGCTCGCTGCAATCAGCACGGTATCTGGGAAACGACAAAAAAGATTAGCGTCTGAAATGGTATTAAGGCATTTCAAAGTAGCAATTGTAGTGCGAACTTTAGTTCGCATAGGATGCAAGCGAACTGAAGTTCGCGCTACATTGAAAAAGTTGCCGCAGGTCTAATTTAAATCAAGTCTCCGTACCTTTGGAACGTGTCCTGAAGAATTAACAAACATGCGTAAACAGACCAAGGTATTTCTGCTGATAATCAATGTCATAATAGTTCTCTTTCTTTTTTCCCAGGAACTTTATGCCAGGGCTTTGCATTTTATTGCCTATGGAGACACCCGCAGGGATATTAAGACAAGGGAAAAACCTCAGATAAAACACCATGCGATAGCCAGGGTCATACGGGAGAAGAATCCTGATTTTATCTTATTCTCAGGAGATATGATTTATTATGACGAATTTGAAAGGTTTTTAGAAGTAATTACCAATAACTATGCGGGAAGCAAAATGATAACAGCCCACCCCCACCTAAGCCTCCCCCCTCAAGGGGGAGGAATACAAGGGGACAATGAGGATTCCCCGCCCCTGGTGGGAGGGGTTAGGGGAGGGGGTGAACTGTTACATAAAATGATCCCCCTTTATCCCGTTATTGGGAACCACGAACTTATCTTTGGAGAAAAGGTGGATGCGATTATAAAGTACTTGTTGGAAAAAATAGGCGTTGTAAATGAACCGAAAGAACAGGTGCCTTCCCAATCCAGCCTTTTGAGTAATATAGAAACATTAAAAAAGAAACTGTATCAGGAGATTGAATCGATTGCAGAGGCAAAGATAAAAACGAGGAGTAGACAGGTGTTGTGTGAAGAAATCTGTGGTAAGTTGGATCCCGCATACATTTCTTATTTAAAAGAAGCGCTCTGTGATACGAAAGACGGACAATCCTGGTATTCTTTTGTCAAAGAAGCCGATGGATTAAAGATAAAATTCATTGCCTTAAATTCCTCGCTGCCCGACGACGAAGACCAGTTCCAGTGGTTTTTGAATGAATTAAAGCAGTTTAGTGGTCCAAAGATTATTTTTGAACACTACCCGCCGTATTCAACCGGATTTCACGGGTGTCTGGATCTGATGGACAACAAATCAAAGGCGTCAAGGTTTCGGGATCGCTATGCAAAGATTTTCAACAACGCGGCCAATAATATTGTATTGGTCATCAGCGGACATGAACATAATTACCAGCGGATTTGCAGGACAGATCAAACAGACAGTATACAACAACTACCTGTATACATTGTTTCAGGCGGCGGAGGGGCTGAACTCACAGGTGAGGCGGAATGTGATACTTCTCAGATACCCATGAATGGATTCCGGTGCTTGGGGCTTATTACCGCATACCAATTCATAGATATCGTTGCAGATACGGACGACAAAAAGAATTTAACCCTCACATGTAAAGTACTCGGTCTGCGATGTGATTTAACCAGAGGACTGCCTGATGACGATACCTTTGAAAGGCAATTCGTAAAAGATCGTCTGGAATTAATTGATGATTTTACCTTAAGCTGGCAAAAAGAAAGGTAATAGTTCGGCTTTCGCTTCATTCAAGAATGTGATCTCTTAATAAAAATATTTTAATTGTATGGGAATTTTCATTTTATTTGTGCGGGTTTTCTGAATGTCTGGTAACCGCAGGTATTTCCTTACATGATAGGTGGAAGACCTCCCCTTGATCCCCTCCTTGCGAAGGAGGGGAAAGGGGGGTGGTTATAATTTGACAAATAATGCAACTCAAGACCTTCATACTCCATTTCATACTCGGCGGCACAATCGTAAGTGTGGTAACCTTTCTGGGTTCGCAAGGAAAAGGCATGCTTGCCGCCTTTGTGGCGACCTTTCCCACCATGACCGCCCTCACCTTTGCCCTGATTTACAGCAAGGGAGGGCAAGTTGCTACCGTGAATTACGCCAAGGGTCTGCTCTTCATGACGCCGCCGTGGATTATCTATGTTTTATGCCTGATCTTTCTGTTGCCCAGGTGGGGATTTGTGAAGTCGCTTCTTGTCGGCGTGCTGACCTATATGATATTTGCAGGGATTGTCAGCATTGTTATGAAACATCTGGGGCGGGGATAATAAACGATAACGAAGATAATACCATTTGTAATTCCTGTGAGGTTTCTCCTTATAATTGTATTGACATAATTTATTTTAAGATTCGACCCCTTTCGCTGACTCTAAAAGATGGGTTCAAGTTGCAAACTTGAACCCGCGAAGGGTTATTTACAACCCCCTTTAGCCCCCTTTTCGTTCGACTGAGCGCTCACGACGAAGTCTAAGGGGGATTTACTTGATCGTATAGGATTCCATTTTATCTATGCGGGTTTTAAGACATCTTTTCGTGTGGGTTAAGTGAAGCGAACCCATTATCCAACAAATCTGAGATTTACAACTTGTGATTTAAATCGTAATTTGTAAAACGTACATTGTAAGTAAGACATTGTTGGGTGCACGCCGCCTGCCTGCAAGCCACAATGAGATTTTTATTCAAATGCGAACTCTTGTGCTTTTAACGAAAATATTTATCAAGTTTTCGCTTGATAAATCAATGTTTTAACCTTTTCAATAGCTGCCTCTTTAGTGTTTAAATTGCTTTCGAGTTGTTCATCTTCAATTTTTGTCAAAATATCTTTAAATACAGGACCTGGTTTTAGTCCCATGTCGATAAGGTCGTGACCTGTGATAAGAGGCTTTGGTTTGATCTCTTCGCGTGTTAGTTTACTGAACATCTCCTGACAGTAATAATAATCCGATAGAACGCCACTGCTGGCAAGGGCGTCGATTCTGCACAACTCTGCCAGTTCCGGATAGCCCTCCTCTGCAAAGAGTCTTTTTAGTTTGCTCAGCCGCATCTTTTGTGCATCCTTAAAATACAGGTGTTTCAGGACGAGCCAGACGATACGATCCTTTTCAGCGTTGGAAGTCTTTAATCGATCACAGATTTTTGCCGCCATGTCAGCGCCCACCTTTTCGTGCAGATTAAACCGGATTCGGTCAGATTCCTCAAAGGTAATGGTCTTACCAATATCATGCAGAAGCGCCCCCATTGCCAGCGTCCATGACGGATTCTGCATCTTGGACAGGCACAAAAGGGTATGCACGAAGACGTCCCCCTCGGGATGAAAGTTTTCGGGCTGTCGTACGCCTTTCATACCTGATACCTCCGGAAGTACTTCCGGTAAAAGATGGAGTTCATCCAACAGTTTAATGCCGATATGCGGATTCGTACCCGTTAATATCTTTTCCAATTCTTCCCTGATGCGTTCGGCGCTGACCACATGGATATTCCGGGCAAGCTGAGTAATCGCCTGTCGTGTATCTTCATGGATAGGAAAATTAAAACGGCACGCGAAACGCGCGGCTCGTATCATGCGCAGCTTGTCTTCTGTAAATCGTTCGACAGGATTCCCAATAGTACGGATAATGCCTTGAGAAATGTCCTTCTGCCCGCCAACATAATCCAGTATCTCGTTATGTAATGGATCGTAGAGCAGGCCATTGATGGTGAAGTCGCGCCGTTTTACATCATTTTCTGGAGTACTGAAGGCTACATAATCAGGGTGACGCCCATCACTGTAAGAACCTTCCGTGCGAAAGGTAGCTACCTCAAAGTTGTGCCCATCTTTGACGACAATGACTACACCAAACTGGACACCGACAGGAATGGTCTTCTCAAAGAGATTTATGATATCCTGGGGAAGGGCATTGGTGGCAATGTCGTAATCAATAGATTCCTTCTCCATAATTATATCGCGCACACACCCACCAGCAAAGAAGGCTTTATAGCCGTGGTTTTTCAAGGTTTCTACGATTTCTATGGCGTTTTGTTTGATAGTCATATTGGTAATAGGTTACCACAGATTTTCGTGGAATTAAACTGAATATCACATAGTGTCGAAATCACCTGATTTTTATTCTGGCGTAGCCCTGATGCTCACCAAATTTGTCCGACCAGACGATGCCTACCTCCCAAATGGCTCCCTTTTGCATAATTTTAAGCAAGGCGCCAAATTCTTCGATACAATTAATTCGATATTGGCCGACATACACAAGGACATGACCCTCTCTAATGCCAACCTCGGCGGCTGGACTGTTTTTTTGTACCCCGGAAATCAATACGCCATTCTTTACCCACCACAAATTTAATTGTTTTGCAAGCGGTGGCGTTAAATCTTGCACAAACAGTCCAAGCTTTTCCAGGGCAAGCTTTTCTGCGGAAGCGAGCGGCGCTTTTTCAAGTTTAACCTCTACCGTAAGTTTACGTCCACCACGATTAATGGTTATATACACTTTATCCCCTGCGTTTTTTTTGAGTATGCATTTTTCGAAATCCAGGATATCCTGTATCTCTTTGGTGTCTATTCTTGTGATATAATCTCCGATTTTAATCTGTGCTTTGTCGGCAGGGCTACCGGATTCGATAGATGAAACCATAATCCCCTTTGAAACGTCGTCTCGTTCTTCAACCTGTGCGCCAAACCATATCTTGTTGAGTTCTCTAAAATTGAAAAGTTTTACAAGGGTTTGTCTTACCTTATCGACAGGAATGGCAAATCCAATCCCCTGTGCCTGATTTACGATTGCGGCGTTAATACCAATAAGCTCTCCATCTATATTAATAAGTGGCCCGCCGCTGTTTCCTGGATTTATCAACGCATCTGTTTGAATAAGACCATCATATTTGATATCCCCATATTGACTGCTAAATGTCATAATGCGGTTCTTTGCACTTACTACACCAGTCGTAATGGAGTTTTCTAAACCAAAGGGATTTCCCAACGCTATAACGGTCTCACCAATCATGAGGTCCCTGGATGTACCCATCTTAACGTAAGGAAGAGGCGTCGGTGAGTTAATTTTTAATACCGCAAGATCGCTGATAGGATCGGAGCTAATCATGGTTGCCTCAAAATCTTTACCGTCTGATAATCTTACCTTGATTTTAGATGCACGACTCACGACATGTTCGTTTGTGACAATGTAACCGTCTTCGTCAATGATGACGCCAGAACCTAATGGCCTTTCGACCATTTGCTTTTGACTCTGGCCGAAAAAATCATTGAAGAATTGATCGAATAGCTCACTTCTGGATCCAAAGAAAGGGT
>MHZD01000012.1:0-712 GCA_001828645.1 Planctomycetes bacterium RIFOXYC2_FULL_41_27
AGTTCTTCGAGAGTTTCCTGGGCAAGTTCCCGGACGGAACCGTCTTCGTCGTTGAGGGCGCTTTTAATAAACTCGATGGCAGACTCGCCGCCTACCTCGCCAAGGGCTTCTACCGCGCTTTCGCGCACCCAGGGGTCGCGGTCTTTAAGCGCTTGCGAAAGAGGTTCGGCAACGCTTTTATCGCCAATCTCCAGCAAGGCATCAATAGAGCTTAATCGCACATCTTCGCTCGGGTCATTTACGAGCGCTTTTACGATGGTTTCGATTGCCTTTTTGTCCTTGCTTTCTCCTAAGGCAATAATCGCATCTTCCCTCTTGCCGGCATCGTCATTCTCCAGGGCGTCTTTCACAAGAGAGTCAAAGGAGGGTTTTTCTTTTTTCGCTTTATCTTTTTTTGCAATCGGCGGGGCTGGCTTTTGTGGAGGTTTTTTGGGAGGCACATCCTTGGTTTTTGTGAATATTTCTTTGGATTTACTGGCGCTAATAATAGATAGCCTTCCTTCTTTTATTTCATGGGGTGCGTAAAGAAAGGCATAATTTTTGTCTTTAAGAATCCTGCGGACTCCTTCTCTGACGGATACATTTTGAAATTCTATTGTAACCGTCGTATCGATTGAATCGTTAAGCCAGATTCTGGCGCCGCTCTGCGACATGATTTCTTTTAAAACCTTTTCTAACGGAGAGTTTTTTAACTTTGCTGATAATTGTCCGT
>MHZD01000012.1:743-1235 GCA_001828645.1 Planctomycetes bacterium RIFOXYC2_FULL_41_27
TCTGCGACATGATTTCTTTTAAAACCTTTTCTAACGGAGAGTTTTTTAACTTTGCTGATAATTGTCCGTCGTTAAACTTGATATCAAAGATTTCTTCACCTGGTGGTGTATCTGCAAAAGGTCCCTGATGTTTATTAATTGTAGAAATGCATAAAGATATAATTATTGTAAGCAGACCAATCTGTACATACCTTTTTAGTATACGATAAAAAGCTGTCATAACTATTCGCGGGTTCAACTGTCCTCGATTGAACCAAAACTTTCGGCACTTTTTTTTATACCTGGTCATAGTTCAAAAAATGAATCATAATATTCCAATTCGTCAGGAGTATATTTTTTTCCTGTCTTATACGGGTTAAATTTTTTAATAGAATGATCGCCCTTTTAAAATCTTCAAACTTTAATGAAATATATCTTTATTTCAAACCTTTTCTCTGCAAGAATGCCTTTTCAAAATCTTTGATATGACCTATAAAATAATCCTTGACCATA
>MHZD01000013.1 GCA_001828645.1 Planctomycetes bacterium RIFOXYC2_FULL_41_27
GGGAAGACAATTGAATATTACTGAAGTCCGGGTAAAGTTAACAGAAGCTAAGAAGAATAGATTACAGGCATTTTGTAGTATTACGATAGATAATGATTTTGTCGTAAGGGATCTAAAGGTTATCGAAGGACACAAAGGGGCATTTGTAGCCATGCCCAGCAGAAAACTCACCGACAGATGTCCGAAATGCGGTGGTAAAAATCACTTAATGGCACAATATTGTAATGACTGTGGTACGAAATTGGATGAAAAACGCGCATCCAAAGGTGCGGGCAGACTAAAATTACATGCCGATACGGCACACCCCATAAATTCAAATTGTAGGGAAGAGATACAGAAAAAGGTTCTCGTAGCGTACAAAGAAGAGGTTGAAAAATCCAAGAAGCCAGGATATAAACCTCAAAAATATGAAGACATGGATGACGTAGATTATATAGATGAGGTATTAAACGAGGACATAGACCAAGAAAAATCTGGTAAGTAAAAATATATCAGTCTAATTAAAAAAAAGCCCAATCAGTTTTCTTGTCATATTAGGTCGTTAACAGGTTTTCCTGTGTTTATCAAGTTCATGCACTCCTCCTAAAACATACCTTAGTAAGGTAATATGTAGACAGTCTTACCGTTTTTTATTCTTTAATAGGAATTAAATTTTTTCATACACAGCAGATTGATGATTAAAACAGGTTCACAAATATTGGTAGATGCATTAATAAGGGAAGGGGCAGAGTATGTCTTTGGAATTCCAGGTGGCGCCGTTTTACCCTTATTTGATGCATTATTTGACTCTCCTATAAAGTTCATTTTAACGCGACACGAACAAGG
>MHZD01000014.1:0-4381 GCA_001828645.1 Planctomycetes bacterium RIFOXYC2_FULL_41_27
CAATCACGGCTTTAGGTGGATACGCAACAACCGTCATTACCGCTTTAACAGCCCAAAATACCCTCGGTGTACAATCCATTTTCGAAATACCAGCATCCTTTGTGGGTCAACAAATAGATGCCATAGTGACTGACATTGGTACGGATGCCGTTAAGACAGGGATGTTGCTGAACAAGGGCATTGTGGATGTAGTTAGTCTGAAAATCAAAGAACATAACATCAAGCATGTTGTGGTAGACCCGGTCATGATATCCAAGAATAAAAAGAGGTTGTTATCTGCCGATGCCGTTAATGCCCTCACTTCAAAATTATTCCCCCTATCCCTGGTTGTTACGCCAAACGTCCCGGAGGCGGAATATATCTCAGGTATAAATATAAAAACTCCTTCTGACGCAGAAAAAGCCGCAAAATACATCCACCAGCTAGGTCCTGCGTACGTGCTCATAAAAGGCGGACATGCAGGGAAATCATGGGATATGAAAAATGAAGGCAAGGTGGTTGACATCCTGTATGATGGGAAGTCCTTTGAATATATTGAGGGTGAATACATACCAACAAAAAATACCCATGGCACGGGTTGCACCTATGCCTCGGCGATAGCCACCTGTCTGGCAAAAGGTTTTGGTCTAAAAGAGGCCGTTGTTCAGGCAAAGGAATTTGTTACTGCGTCTATTCGAAAGTCGTTCAATCCTGGCAAAGGATACGGAACTCTGGATCAGTTTGGGGCAATACAATTCCCTTGAATTACACAGCATTGATTGTTATAATTTTAGCAATACTATTTTATAATTTCTTTTTGAAAAGTATTTTGAAGCGTTCATTCTCAGCATCGTTGCGGTGAATTCATCAGGTAGCAGTTTGACACAATAGATACTTGTTTTGTATTGAGGATTTACTAATATGCAACAGGTTGCCGCATTAGAATCTAGTGTATTGGTGTTAAACAAGTTTTTCATGGCACTCCACGTAATTTCGGCAAAGAGGGCATTTGTCTTATTATGCAAGGAAACTGCCGAAGTTATTTCCGTGGACGATGGGAAATTCAGTTCTTACAATTTCGAAACATGGAAAGACGTTTCCCTCTACAAGGTAAAATCAGGTTTACCCGATGAAGATAATACAAGCTGGATCAGAACCGTATCTTTTGAAATTGCAGTGCCAAAGATTATCCGTCTTTTGTTTTATGAAAAACTTCCGCAATCCAATGTAAAATTTAACAGGCGGAACATCTTTGCACGGGATGAAAACAAATGCCAATACTGTGGCCGACGGTTTCCGACATCAGAACTCAGCTTAGACCACATTGTACCGAAGGCATATAATGGAAATACCACATGGACGAATATCGTGTGCGCCTGTACAGACTGTAATAAAAAGAAAGGGGGCAGAACTCCTATACAGGCGAGAATGAAGTTAATACGTAAGCCTGTCAAGCCAAAACATAGCCCCATACTAAGCTTGAAACTTTGTTCAGATAAATATCGCTCCTGGAAGCAATTTTTAGACGAGGCGTATTGGTCTGTACCACTAAAATAAACCCGTTCCTGGCTTTTGTCAGAGAATGCTTTGATAAGTTCAGAAATCTAAAAAACTTTTTGCAGTAATTACCCATCCCTACTTTTAGAGAATATTATTTAAAAGTCGTGGAAGAGGAGCGTTCTGATATTTGCTCCAGAATAATTCAAAAGGTATTGTATCCTTTTTCAAGAATATACGGGTTTGTAGTTAAAACTCGTATTTTTTTTTATAAGAAAGGTATTCTGAGATGCGTTCGTCTTCCCGTTCCTGTATTCAGTGTTGGAAACATTACCGTGGGAGGAACAGGAAAGACACCGGTTGTAGAGCACATTGCGCGATATTTACGGGCGAAGGGTAAAAGGGTTGCTATCCTCAGCAGGGGTTATGCCGCCAACATAAGGCAAGAAACTAACTTTCCTGATAAAAATATCTGTAATGATGAGTATCTCTTGTTTAAGGAAAATATTCCTGACGTTCCGCACCTGCTGAATAAAAGCCGTGTTAAAGGCGGACGAGAGGCAATCAAACGTTTTCAGGCAGAATGTCTCGTGCTGGATGATGGATTTCAGCACCTTCGCCTGGCAAGGGATCTAAATATTGTAATCGTTGATGCACTGAATCCATTTGGGCATGAACAGATAATTCCACGAGGCATGTTGCGGGAACCATTGGAAGGACTCAAGAGAGCTAACATGATTTTGCTATCCCACGTAGACCAATGCAGTCGTGATAAAATCACAGTTATTACCAACCGGTTGCGTAAGATTACCGGTGGCGTCCCTGTTATAGAAACAGTTCATAAACCGATTTGTTTGGAATCAGCAAAAGATGCAACGAAGTTAGATATTCATTGTTTACGCGGTAAAAGGGTCTTTGTGTTCTGTGCTATAGGTAATCCTGTATCGTTCAGGAAAAGCATAGAAGGTTTAGGGGCTGAAATAGCCGGTATTCGCGTATTTCCAGACCATCATGTCTATACCCTTTCTGAATTACAGGGATTGAATGCAGAGGCGCAAAGCATGAAACCAGATGCAATTGTCATTACCCAAAAAGATAGGGTAAAAATAGGGAACAACCTTAGTATCTGGGACTTTCCTGTATGGACATTGAAGATAGAAATTTGTGTTGTAAATGGTCGTGAAATTTTTGAAAATAAGATAAATGCCATTCTGAATTGAAAGGGGAGAAACAATGGCGCATAAAATAACTGATGAATGTATAAATTGCGGGGCCTGTGAGAGCGAATGCCCTGTAAACGCCATATCGGAATCAGGAGAGTTGAGGATAATTAATGCAGACCTCTGTACTGATTGCGGCAACTGTGTGTCCGTATGTCCTGTCGAGGCAATACTAGCTCCTTAATGAGCGATTAGCTTCAAGGAAGGAACTTGGATGGCGAAACAACGTAAACGAGAAACCGATTCTTTTAAACCTTTAGACCTCCGGAGGATTAAAACTTATTCAATAAAGAAACGAAAGAATCTTTCAAACATCAACCTGTTCGCCAAGCCCGTGTTACCTGCTGACGGAATACCTGCCTTTTTCGAATCCTTACCAGAGATATTAGCTGCATCAAATTTACGGAAGGTGATTGAAGCGATAGTGCTAGCGCACCAGAACAAACGCCCTGTAGTAATGGCTCTTGGGGCGCATGTAATAAAATGTGGTTTGTCGCCGGTAATTATAGATCTCATGAAACGTCGAATAATAACGGCGCTTGCCATGAATGGCGCTGGTGCAATCCACGATTATGAAGTCTCGCTCATTGGCGCAACTTCTGAGGATGTGGCAGCCAGCTTGAAAGACGGCAGTTTTGGCATGGCAAGGGAGACGGCAGATGTTTTTCAAGTTGCATCCGGAAAAGGAACAAAAGATGGCATCGGTCTTGGGCGGGCATTAGGAAATAAAATAATCGAAGACAAGAATACGTACCAGGAATTGAGCTTGCTTGTCTGGGGCTCAAGACTAAACATCCCAGCCACGGTTCATGTTGCATTGGGGACGGATACAATTCACATGCATCCGAATGTTTCCGGAAAGGATTTGGGAGAATCAAGCCACATTGACTTTAAAATCCTCGCCTCTGTGGTTTCTGAACTGGAAGGAGGTGTGTGGTTAAACATAGGTTCTGCCGTCATCATGCCGGAGGTTTTTCTCAAAGCGCTTTGCATTGCAAGGAATATAGGCAAAAAGGTTGAAAATTTTGTGACGGTAAATATGGACATGATTCAACACTACAGACCGCAAACGAATGTCTTAAAAAGGCCGTCCCCGTACGGATATGCTATTACAGGTCATCATGAAATTATGCTGCCGTTACTGAGGATGGGTATTTTATCGAAACTTGGTATAGGAGATGCGTAAAACAAAAGCCCTTTTACAAATATACCAAAAGATGTTTGAAGCACTGGGTCCACGGCAATGGTGGCCGGGAGAAACCCCTTTCGAGGTTGTCATTGGCGCTATATTAACGCAGAATACCAACTGGTCTAACGTTGAAAAGGCTATCAAAAATCTTAAGACGGCAGGCAAGCTTTCTCCGGAAGGAATTTACGAACTGAGCGTAACAGAGCTGGCAAAACTTATCCGTCCTTCTGGTTTTTTCAATGTCAAGGCAAAGCGTGTCAAGACATTTATCAATTGGCTGTTTTCAAGATATGAAGGTAACCTATCGAAGATGTTTGCCCGGGACTTGCAATCACTTCGAAGCGAACTGCTTTCTGTAAAAGGTATCGGACCGGAAACGGCTGATTCGATTTTGCTCTATGCGGGGAATATGCCCACATTTGTTGTGGATGCCTATACCCACAGGATTTTTTCACGGCATGAACTTATTCCTGAAGAAAGCACCTATGACGATATG
>MHZD01000014.1:4408-4746 GCA_001828645.1 Planctomycetes bacterium RIFOXYC2_FULL_41_27
AAAGACGTGCAGTTATATAATGAGTATCATGCGTTATTGGTAAACATCGGAAAGATGTTTTGTAAACCACGAAAAGTCTGTGAACCGTGTCCGTTAAAAGATATTTAGTAACATTCTGTCTTTGCCCTCCTTCGTAAGGGGATTGAGGGGAATTAAGGTTATTTTTGGAGTAATGAAAATGATAAGTAACGAGGTGTTAATAAAGGGTGGGCATATTGTGGATCCTGCAACCGGGCTTGATGGCCGCGCAGATATTTTTATCAAGGATGGCAAGATTAAAGCAATTTCAAACGACATTAAGGCAAATGATAATATCCAGGTCGTCGACGCAACTCAAA
>MHZD01000015.1 GCA_001828645.1 Planctomycetes bacterium RIFOXYC2_FULL_41_27
TGGAGACATTACCGGTACTCCCCTTTTAGCTCATAAGGCTTCAAATGAAGGTTTATGTGCCGTTTCTCACATTGCAGGCAAAGAAACTACCCCAATAAATTATCAAAACATTCCACGGGTGACATATTGCTTTCCACAAGTAGCAAGTGCAGGTCTTACACAGGAAGAGGCTGAAAACAAGGGATACAAAATAAAAGTGGGGGAATTTCCACTCATTGCCAATAGTAAGGCCATTATTGACGGAGAATATGAGGATGGGTTTGTAAAGATTATTGCAGATGAAAAATATGGTGAGATATTAGGGGTACATGCCATAGGGCCTAATGTAGGCGAGTTGATGTGGGGAATTTCTCTTGCCACATATTTAGAAGGAACTACCTCTGAGTTATCAAGCACTATATTCCCCCACCCTACTCTTTCTGAAGCAATTCTTGAGGCTGCCCATGCAGTCGTTGATGAAGCGATACATTTATAACTATATGTCTGGGAATTTCTAAAAATTTATGAAGGCATCAGACCTGCTTGTCAAATGCTTGGAAAACGAAGGCGTTCGTTATATCTTCGGAATTCCCGGCGAGGAAAATATAGACATCCTCGATTCCCTGTTAGATTCAAAAATACAATTCATCCCAACACGCCATGAACAAGGCGCTGCTTTTATGGCAGATGTCTATGGTCGGCTGACAGGCAAGGCGGGTATATGTTTATCCACACTTGGCCCGGGAGCTACCAATCTTGTAACGGGTGTTGCCGATGCTAATCTGGATCGAGTACCTCTTGTTGCTATTACTGGCCAGGCCAGTCTCGATCGTATGCATAAGGAATCACATCAGTACATGGACACTGTTGCTCTGTTTAAACCCATCACAAAGTGGAATACACTTGTCCATACAGCCGATATTATCCCTGAAGTTGTCAGGAAGGCATTTAAATTAGCTCAGATGGAAAAACCAGGCGCTACTCACATTGACTTTCCGGAGGACGTAGCAAAGGCAGCCCTCATAGCTTTACCAATTCCTTTGAAAGAAGAGACACATACTCCTTACCCCACAGAAGAGACATTAGGAATTGCCTCGAAGTTAATTGCAGACGCAAGATATCCTGTTATTCTTGCGGGAAATGGTGTCCTTCGATCGCGTGCTTCTGAATCTTTGACTAACTTTGCAGTAAAATTAAACATACCTGTAGCCACCACCTTTATGGGCAAAGGAGCTATCTCAGATGATTTGCCTCTCTCCTTGCTTTCAATTGGCTTGCGGGATGATGACCATATTTCTTGCGGTTTTGACAAGGCAGACTTAATTATTGCTATCGGATATGACCTTGTAGAATACCATCCACACAAATGGAATCCACATAAGTCAAAGAAGATACTTCACATCGACGTTACTCCCAGCGAGGTAGATGCCTATTATAATGTTGATATGGAAGTAATCGGTAAAATTTCAGAAACCCTCGACCATTTGTCCTGTATGGTCAAAATAAAAGAAACAAAACAAATTATCAGTATTTTGCGAAATTCTGTCATAGAGGAATGCAAAACTGCACGCGATGATAAATCATTCCCTATGAAACCTCAAAGAATATTATACGATATACGCGAAGTATTAAAACCTGACGATATTTTGATCAGCGATGTAGGCGCCCATAAATTATGGATTTCGTGTATGTACCCTGTGTACAAGCCCAATACTTGCATTATTTCTAATGGTTTTGCCTCAATGGGTATCGCACTGCCGGGTGCAATCGCAGCAAAATTGGTATACCCGGAACGGCAGGTCATTGCTATTATGGGCGATGGTGGCTTTCTCATGAATTCGCAGGAAATAGAAACGGCTACTCGTCTTGGTCTTTCATTTGTTGCATTAATTTTCCATGATAACAGTTATGGCATCATTAAATCAAAACAATTGAATTTCTTTGGACGGTCTGCATTTGTTGACTTCTCTAATCCCGACTTTGTCAAATATGCAGAAAGTTTTGGCGCTAAAGGCTATCGTGTAGAGTCCGCAAATGATCTAAAATCGATTTTACAAGATGCCATCAAACAACGTTGCGTTAGCGTTGTCGATTGCCCTGTTGACTATTCTGAAAATATTTTTCTCACCCAAAGGATGAGCAAACTTTCTTGTCCCATTACAAATGAATAACGAAGTAAAAATTGCTTATTTTTCCATGGAGATTGGCATCTCCAACAACTTACCGACTTACAGCGGCGGTCTGGGCGTCCTCGCGGGAGACACCATAAAATCAGGCGCAGACCTCAAAATACCTTTAGTTGCCGTCACACTACTTTCAAAAAAAGGTTACTTTCGCCAGGATATTGACGGTGATGGAAGACAAGTCGAATATCCTATAGATTGGGATCCATCAAAGTTTATGATACGTTTATCAAGAAAGGTTGTTGTCCAAATTGAAGAGCGCAACGTTTATGTTCAGGCCTGGCGCTACAATGTGCAAAGCGTTACTGGAGGAAAAGTGGATGTGCTCTATCTTGATACAGACGTCGGGGAAAATACAAAAGAAGACCGTGAGATAACTGCCTTTTTATATGGCGGTGATGACCGTTACCGCCTAAAGCAGGAAATTGTCCTAGGTATCGGTGGAGTACGTATGCTCTATGCGCTTGGCTTTCATATCAAGAAGTATCATATGAACGAAGGGCACGCCGGCTTATTGACGCTCGAACTGCTCCTGATGCACAAAAGGGACATCGAAAGTGTCTGGGATGAGCGATGGATCTGGGATGTTGATACGGTAAAAGAATTGTGTGTATTCACGACTCACACCCCTATCGAGGCTGGCCACGACCGATTTTCCTATGATCTTGTAAAGAAAGTGCTGGGTGAAATTATTCCCCTGGAACAGATGAAAAAACTCGGAGGTGAGAACCATCTCAATATGACACTCCTTGCATTAAACCTGAGCAATTATGTCAACGGTGTCGCTAAAAAGCACGGCGAGGTATCAAAAGCCTTGTTCCCTGGTTACGAAATCAATGCTATTACCAATGGTGTTCATTCATTTACATGGACGTGTGAAAGCATGAGGCAATTATATGATAAATATATTCCCGGTTGGGCAAACGAACCAGAATTATTCGTTCGTTCAGAAATCATCCCGGACGGAGAATTGTGGGAAGCACATCTCCAGGCTAAAAATAACCTCATTCAATGCGTAAAAAAGTCGACCGATATAAATATTAATTCAGATGTTTTAACCATTGGGTTTGCAAGGCGATTTACTTCTTACAAAAGAGCCGATTTAATATTTTCAGACCTTGACCGGCTCTTAAAGATATGCGAAAAAGGAAAGTTCCAGATCCTTTACGCTGGAAAGGCCCACCCCAAAGATACTCCAGGTAAAGATATCATAAAAAAGATTATTGATCTTTCAAAAAAAGTTAGCGACAAAACCAAGGTCGTGTTTTTAAAGGATTACGATGTGGAAATGGCGTTAAAGTTAGTCTCTGGAGTAGATGTTTGGCTCAATACGCCATTGCGTCCAAGAGAAGCATCTGGCACCAGTGGTATGAAAGCCGCCCACAATGGCGTAATCAATTTCAGCGTCCTGGATGGGTGGTGGATTGAGGGGCATATCGAGGGAATTACTGGTTGGTCTATTGGCCCTAAACCTATAGAATCTTCTCTTACGAATATTAACGATGCGATAGATGCTGAGGATCTGTACAATAAGTTGGAAAATATCATTATCCCTATGTATTATCACGATAGAAACCAGTGGTTAAAAATCATGAAAAATTCTATTGGTAAAATTGCCTATTATTTCAATAGTCACCGCATGATGCGCCGATATGTAACCGAGGCATATTTGAGATAACTGTATGCAGAAAAATCCCCCGAAAATCAGGGCCATTATATTCGACCTGGACGATACCCTCTATGATTGCAGTGGCACACTCGTATTGCGGGGTCGAAGACAGGCTGCCGGAAAGATTGCCAGATTGATTAACTGTTCTGAAGAAGAGGCGTATAGCCTCCAACTGGAAATGGATGAAAAATTCGGGGTAAATACAAATATTTATGAAAAGATAGTAACGCTTTACAATCTTCCAAGCACGTATGCACAGGAGTTGTTAGAGGAATTTGTTCATATAGATATTTCAGGCATTACAGTCTTTCCCGATGTAATGGATACCCTGATTCAGTTGAAGGCACGGGGTTACAGGATGGTTCTTGTCACCTCCGGGGATAAGGAAATTCAAAGAAAGAAGATTGATGTGCTGGGATTAAATAACAGGTACTTTGACGACATAGTGATTACCAGGAGGAATAAGGATCAGTCAAAGAAAGCCTGTTTTCAGGAAATCATGAAACGCTACGATTTACAGCCCGAAGAAGTTATCTGCGTTGGAGATAAGATAGATGATGAATTAGCTGCTAGCAAGTCTCTGGGGATGGTTACGCTGATGTTTGAACACGGCAGGCATTACAAAGCATATTTAAAAGTACAGGACAAATATACTAAACCCGATTATTTTATCAAGCATATCAAAGATATTTTGGAATTAAGAATTTTGAATAATTTGCAGGTTAACCAATTATAAGACGTTCG
>MHZD01000016.1 GCA_001828645.1 Planctomycetes bacterium RIFOXYC2_FULL_41_27
ACAAAGCTGTTTACTGAGGCGCTCCAGGATGCAAAGACAATTTTATGGAACGGTCCTATGGGGGCATTTGAATTTGATGCATTTAGTCGGGGGACATATGCTATGGTGGATGTAGTTACCGGTTCTCATGCCTCAACCATTGTAGGCGGTGGTGACACAGACATGGCATTTTATAAATCGGGAAAGACACACGATGTATCGTTTATTTCCACAGGCGGCGGGGCATTCCTGAAATTATTAGAAGGCGGCAGTCTTCCAGGAATTGCTTCATTATTGGATAAAAAAACATAGAAATATGCAGCTAAAAATTAAGATCGCAGCATCTATTCTTGCCGCCAACCCTGTGCGACTAGAAGAGGAAATCAAGAAAATAGAAATAGCAGGCGTTGATTTGATTCATATTGACGTTATGGACGGACATTTTGTTCCAAACATCACTATGGGACCATTTATTGTAGAAGGTATAAAACGTATTACAAAAATACCTTTGGATATTCACCTGATGATTGAACATCCTGAACGTTACGTAAAAACATTTGCAGAGGCGGCAGGAAAGGATGATCTTATTACATTCCATATAGAAACTACAAAAAAACCAAAAGAGGTTATTTCATTAATTAAGGATACAGGGTTAAAAGCCGGTGTCTCTCTGAACCCAGACACTCCAACTGAATCGGTTGAAAACCTCTTAGATGCAGTCGATATGGCGCTTGTCATGTCTGTAAATCCTGGTTTTGCCGGACAAAGATTTATATCGAAGGTCTTGCCGAAGATTGCAAGACTGCGCAGTATGGCTCCGCATGAAATGGACATAGAAGTAGATGGTGGTATTACAGCAGAAAACATTTCCCGGGCAGTTCGGGAAGGAGCCAACGTCATAGTTGCGGCATCAGCAATCTTTAAAACAAACGATCCAAGCAATGCAATTAAAACCCTCAAGCAAAAGGCAGAACAGGCTATAAGCGAGGAATGTCATAATAAGGTAAATGCTTGAATTTTGTAACAAATATCAAAAATGGCTTATTTTTTACGACTCTATCCCATGGTAAAAAACAACTTGTTTTTTATTTAAAAGTTTATAAACTAGTTGAAGGTATTTGCCATTGATCTTTTTTAGAAAAAAAAAGGACATGCCCGATGGCCTGTGGACACGATGTGACGGCTGTAAGGGCATGGTGTATAAAAAAACCGTTGAAGAAAGGATGTATGTTTGCCCCGAATGTAACTATCACCTTCGAGTATTCAGCAGAGATCGGTTAAAACTCTTGCTTGATGAAAACAGTTTCGAAGAGATGTGGGACAACATGGTACCATGCGATCCTTTAAATTTTAAGGATCGGATAACCTATCCTGAAAGGATAGCCGCAGAACAGCAAAAGACGGGTTTAAAAGAGGCTGTAATTGTTGGCAAGGGAAAGATTAATGGCAAAGAAGTGATGATCGGAATCACAGACTCGTCTTTTATTATGGGAAGCATGGGCTCTGTGGTTGGAGAAAAGATTGCAAGGCTTACAGAAAAGGCCACAGAACTTCGCTTGCCGTTAATCATTATTTCTGGTTCAGGCGGTGGCGCGCGCATGCAGGAAGGGGTCTTTTCCCTGATGCAAATGGCAAAGACAAGCGCAGCCATAGCGCGGTTTCAGGAAGCAGGCGGTTTATATATATCGATACTAACTGACCCGTCTCTGGGTGGCGTCATGGCAAGTTTTGCTTCTCTGGCCGATGTTATGATAGCTGAGCCAAAAGCATTGATAGGCTTTGCCGGTCCCCGGGTTATTCAGGAAACAATAAAATGCGCCCTCCCAAAGGGCTTTCAGACATCTGAATTCTTGTTAGAGCATGGTTTTCTGGATATGATTGTCCATCGGCAGGATATGAAGAAGGAATTATCAAGATTAATTGATTATTTGCAACAATCGAAAAATGTAAATTGTGAAGCGCAAGCATAATTTTGCAATTTGTATTTTAAATTTTCATTTACTATTCTGAATTTTTCAGTTAGGGTGTAATAATAAATCTGAGTACTTTTAGGCAACTTAAGGAAATCCAAACTTCAGGTTCCCCTGTAGCTCAATGGTAGAGTAGCCGGCTGTTAACCGGTTGGTTGTAGGTTCGAATCCTACCGGGGGAGCCAATTTGTATGAGAAAGCCCTTTAGTATAATTACTGAAGGGCTTTTTTATTGCACAGGACAAAGACTCATTTTACTGATGATACAACTCGAAGCTGGAAGATTAAATACTTGGCTTCATACCACAGTCACGGAACTGGCCTGAGGTCCTTTTTCGCCCATTTCTTCGGCAAAACGCACCTCCACGCCGATCTCCAGTTGTTTAAATTTGCGGTTCAGTATGCTGTGCTCGTGGAAATATATCTCTCGTCCGTCCGGTGTAGTGAGGAAGCCGTAACCCTTATCCGGAAATAGTGAACTTATGCGCGCATGGGGTGATCCCTCATGGTGTTTTACATCACCGCGCTGCCTTCTGGCGAAGTCTTCCAGCTTGCGGCGCGCATCATGAAAGGAGTCTCTTATTGACACATAGAGGTCTGTGTTCGGATCGAGTTTCACCACCAGTTCAACGCCAGGAACCGTTATATCGATATGCACGCTGTACAATGACCTCTTGGGAAGGGCCTCTACTGTGACCCTGCAGCTTGTAATCCTGTCGTAATATGTGTCTAACTTCTCAGCATGCTCACGGATGTCCGCTTTGATCGCTTCGGTGAGTTCCAAATTGCGGGACGTAATTTGCAATGGCAGTATCATCGTATCTCCTCCATAAAATCAGTTGTCTTATCAATGAAATTAAAGGAGCTATTGTAACAATCAATCAAGGTCGTGTCAACGCAAAGCAAATTTGACTCATCTGAAAAAATTATGCAATAGTTCACCGCAAAGACGCAAAGAGCGCAAAGGGATTATTTTTTAGAAAGTAAATCCTGAAAATTTCTGAAAACCTTGTGATTTTGTTATAGAGGATAATCCTTCTGTGAAGCATTTTCTCTTATTTAAAGTTTTTCTTTGCGTCCTTTGCGCCTTTGCGGTGGGCTGAACTGTTACAAAATTATGAAAGGGCAACTTCGGGTTTCATGAGTCTTGATTTTGGCGGTTTTAATCCTTTTACTTTTACATATACAACTTTCTGCTATTACCAGAAGTTGTGAATAATATTTTTAAGTAATTTTATGAGGATCTTTCTTTAAGGCAACTGGTGTTAAGTTAATAAGACCGTTTGAAAGAATTTTATCTGCATCCTTTCTGACTTTTTCAACATATTCCTCCGCAGTCAAATCCTTAACATCTTGGTAAACTTTTTCTTTCCATTCCCACACTTCAAGTAATGATTTATCATATTTCTTCATCAGACACCTCCATTGGAGTTATTAACTCCAGCCTTTTAGAATAACCCTCTTTCATATTTACCCCATTTATCAATTCCATTTTCTTTAAATTTGATAAATGTTTTAGATTCCAACTAATAAGGGCGTCCATCTCAAAAATCGTTGCAACTGCTGCATGAATTGTGTCTTCGATCTTGCTGGCGGGTAAAACTCC
>MHZD01000017.1 GCA_001828645.1 Planctomycetes bacterium RIFOXYC2_FULL_41_27
CTTATAAGCATCGATAGCATAAATAATATCGCCTTTCGCATAATAGGTCAGACCAAGATGGTAATGCGCCAGTGCATGATGAGGATTAATTGTGGTGACCTTTTTGAATTCAGCCACTGCTTCGTCGAGCAGTTTTTTATCCAGATATATCTTACCCAACCCAAAAAGAGCGTCCGTATAATTTGGATTAATCTCAATAGCCTTCGTAAATGCGCGAGTCGCTTCGTCTGTCTCGTTCCCTACGATATAAGCGATTCCCATATTATATTGAGATACGGCGTTTCTAGGATTGATCTCTACTGCCTTTTTATATTCCGACAGAGATTCGTAAAACATCTTTCTGGCTTTATAAATATCTGCGAGCTTGCCGTGCGCCAGGGCATTAGCCGGGTCTAGTCGCACTACGGACTTCAGCGCTGTTACTGCATCGTCCCAGAGACCATTTTCTGCGTACAGAAGCCCCAGTTGAAAAAGTGCATCTTTATAGTTTGGATCAATCTCTACGGCCTTCTTTAGCTCTTCAATAGCCTCGTTCGACATGGTTCGATTACTGTATGCCATACCGAGATTATAATGTGCTTCCGCCAAAGCGGGATTAATTCGAATCGCCATCTGATATGCGCTTATAACCTCATCAGGCATATCAACCTTAGAACATCCGTATATGCCTCCAGAAACTAATACTGCCATTAACATTGATATTTTGAATGGCGATACTAGATTCTTTATCATTATCGGGTCTCCCAATAAAACTGTTATTGATAAATAAATTTATCTAAAACGGATTTCTCTTTGATATTACGGTTGAATCCAGTAATTTTCAAGGAAATATATCAAATAGGTTGTATATTGTCAAATGTTTATTTTATAGATATTTAGATA
>MHZD01000018.1 GCA_001828645.1 Planctomycetes bacterium RIFOXYC2_FULL_41_27
CCCTTTCACGTTTAAAAATTTTTTATTTATATATCGCCCCAATGTTTAATCCTGCATATATCTCTTCTCCTTATTTCTCTTTCATATCCCTACCTCCTTTTTTTGATTTCCTTTGGTATCTTAGTAACTTTGCTGTGACTTCAGAATTTCTGGTTAACGTATAAAGCAACACATATACCACACGGTAAATTTTTAACAGGAAGCGATAAAAAACCATGAAAGACACAGGCAATATTTAGACAACTGCCTTATTATATTCCTTGTACATTTTCAGGTGAAGATTACGAAGTGCACAGACAGGTTTCAAACCTGTCTCTACCGTCTTAAGTTATTACTAATTAGTCTTTAGTGAATTGCGGAATGCGGAATTCCCGGAAGTTTTTTTTGATGTTCCGCAGGTAAAATGCGCCTGCTAAGCAAGTCAAATACGCCCTTTTTTTATGATGAAGATGTTTCTGATTATTTTTAAGATTTTGGTGAGTGGAGGTGATGTGAACTCAGGATAATAAGCTACAATTTTTGTTGAAGCTACAAATTTTGTAGCTTCAAATGCCCTATACATTAAATTAGGTTGGGTTTTAAAAGACAAAAACCCAACGACTTTTTCTTTGAATTTATCTTTTGAGTAAAGTATAAATGATACCCGTGGAATACGTCAGCAGTAACGGCATAAAGCTCAGAACTATCTTCCTGGACAATGGGAACTGGTTGAAACTGTTTCTGAAACATCGCGATCTTATTCGACTCAGCATTATTGTTAACGTTTTAAAACTTCTCGTATGCAGGACATCTTTTCTCGGTTACCATCAGTTTGTCTGCCCAACATGCTCCAAGAGTATGAAAGTCCCTCATAGCTGTAAATCCAGATTTTGTCCTTCCTGTGGCAAGAAGGCAACTGACACCTGGATTAAAAACAGTTTTAACACCCTTCCCAAAACCATCTGGCAACACATTACCTTTACCATGCCTTCTGAACTCTGGGTCTTTTTCTGGCTTAACCGCTATCTCATGAACCGTATTCCCCTCATCGCTGCAACCATCGTTAAAGACTTGGCGCTCGAAAAGGGGTTTCTTCCCGGTATCTTTCTCGCCATCCACACCTTTGGCAGAGACCTTAAAAGAAATATCCATATCCATCTTTCCACCACGGCAGGCGGGCTTTCCCTCTTCAATGAAACCTGGATTGGCAAGGCATACTTCTATCACCAATCTCTCAAAAATACCTGGAAATACCATATCATCTCCCTTTTACGTGAAGAATTCAAAAAAGGGCTTCTGCTGCTCCCTCCCCACCTCAAGCACATTACCTCGTATACGGCCTTCAATTCCTGGACGGCTCAGTTCTACAATACCGACTGGGTTGTTCATCTCAAAAAACAGTCAAACAATATGAAAGCCAATGTTGACTACCTGGGCAAGTACCTCAAACGGCCCCCTATCGGTGAAACCCGTATCAAACACTACGATGGCAAAACCGTCACCTATGAGTACCTCGACCATTATACCGACGTTACTGAAATTATGTCGTTGCCTGTCCTGGACTTTATCTCCAGACTCATCTGCCATATCCCCGATAAAAACTTCAGAAACATTCGCTACTACGGGTTCTTATCCAATAGACTCCGCAGTGAACTCTTACCCTTAGTCTATAAACTCCTTGATATAAAAACGGTTATTACCACAAAGGTCTACCTCTCATGGAGATCCATGATACAGACCGCCTACAAATACGACCCCCTGAGATGCCCCTTATGTAAATCAATTATGATATTAAAGACCGTTATATTGCCTTCTTATTCCTCTCTACTCTCTAAACACGAGGAGATTGCCCGTGGCTATTTTCCCCTTCTTCTCTAAAAAGAAACAACCGGTCCTTGTACGTTGTACTTATTGCTACGACGAGTTCTATCTCTCACCAAGAGAGGTACGTTTACTTGAGACCAAAAATGCCGCCGATCCTGTCTGTCCTGTCAAAGAAGAGTGCGATATGTGTCATATTGGCTTTAGTATCCCGGTAAATTATACTGATTATCGTGGAAGAACCTATCTTTTCCATGAAATGAAACCAAAAATCAAAAACCTTGACCCTAATACTGTCATGGAACGTATATTCGGCCACGGTTTCTGTGAGTTTGAAATTCCTGAACATTGAATTAGGTTGGATTTTACTATGCAAAACCTAGCGACTTTTCATATATAAGCGAATTCATTACCCACCCCTTTATCCCCTCCCAAGAGGGGACTTTTCTATACCCCTTTAGAGAGGGACTAGGGTGTGTTAACAATTTACGACATCTCACAAAACCCACACAACCAGAAACTTTGAAATTCCTGAACATTAATTAGGCAAAAAAAATCCCACCGTTTTTAGGCGGTGGGATTATGTTAAATGAATCTTGAAATTATTTCAAGTCAATTAGTATTACTTGTGCGTTGTTGGGAGCTTTACCAGTCCTTTACCTCCAAAGAGTAATACTTCAATATTCTCTGGCAAAAATGTCTTACTAAAATTATGAGATTTATTTGGACCATGACATGACTGGCAAGTAACCAAGTCTTTGGTAATCAGACCCTGACTGCGCATTCTTTGCACCTTCCCGAAGATTGACCTTTCACTGGCGTCTAACTGAGAATGTTCTGGCCCTCCAACATGGCATTTTTCGCAGGCATCATATGCCTTTGCATCCGCCACCGAAAACTTGTGGCTTGGATGACAGGCATTACAACTTCCTCCGACC
>MHZD01000019.1 GCA_001828645.1 Planctomycetes bacterium RIFOXYC2_FULL_41_27
CTTGAAAATCCCTCGTTACCTATTGGGGACAGAGAAAATATGATGTTTATGGGCACCTCGGTAACGAGTGGGAAAGGAACGTGTGCTATTATTGCAACGGGAATGCACACCGAATTGGGCAAAATTGCCGGTCTCATCCAGGAAGCGGGAAAAGAGGAAACCCCCCTTCAGCGGAAGCTCGAGGTATTCGGGAAAAAATTAGTCTATTTGTGTTTAGGGATTGTAACCATCGTTTTTCTTTTAGAGTTGTGGAGAAAAGACCCCCTTTTAGAGGCGTTCCTCACCTCGGTAAGCCTTGCCGTTGCAGCTATTCCAGAAGGCCTACCGGCCATCGTAACCATCGCCCTGGCTTTAGGGGTGCAACGCATGGTGAAGAGACACGTACTCATTCGAAAATTACCGTCGGTAGAGACTCTGGGGTGTGCTACGGTTATCTGTTCAGATAAAACAGGCACTCTCACTCAAAATGAAATGACCGTTAGAAAGATATTTGCTAATGGCAAAACCTTTGATGTTTCAGGAACAGGTTATACACCTGAGGGAAACTTTACTATCACCGGTATATCCCCTTCAGAGATCGATCAGCAATCAATAAAGAATATCCTGGAAATAGGCGTGCTGTGTAATAATGCGTACCTTAAACAACATACGAATAATACATGGAAGATCATCGGCGACCCTACCGAAGGCGCCATCCTGAGTGTTGCGGGTAAGGCAGGTATCTGGAAGGAAGAACTCGAAAAAAGATTACCGCTTCTTTCAGAAATACCCTTTGATTCCGATCGAAAGAAGATGTCTACTATCAGAAGCAGACCAGACTCTTTGCTTGTTTACGAAAAGGGCGCTGCAGACGTCATTCTGAAGGATTGCACAAATATTTACATTGAAGGAGAGATAAGAAAATTAACAGAAAACGATATACAGTCCATCTTAAATGAAAACAACAAGATGGCGGGCGCTGCCCTGCGCGTCCTTGGTACAGCATTCAAACAATTCGGCCGTGAAATGATTAACCAGGATCCCGACTCAATAGAAAGAGACATGATTTTTGCAGGATTATTAGCCATGATGGATCCACCCAGACCAGAGGTAAAGGATGCCGTTGTTACTTGTTGCGATGCGGGTATAACGACTGTGATGATTACCGGCGATCACAAAAATACAGCCCGTGCCATTGGTGAAGAACTTGGATTTCTTGGTAAAAATTCAAAAGCCATCGATGGGATAGAGTTAGATAATCTCTCAGATAATGCTTTAGAAAAAGAGGTGTCTCGGATAGCCGTATATGCACGAGTTTCTGCCGAACACAAGCTCAGAATTGTAAAGGCATGGAAGAAACTGGGAGCTGTTGTCGCTATGACTGGCGATGGGGTGAATGACGCCCCTGCCGTAAAAGAGGCAAGTATCGGTGTATCTATGGGTATTACCGGAACTGACGTCACAAAAGAGGCATCTGATATGGTCATAACGGACGACAACTTTGCATCTATCGTTGCTGCCGTTGAAGAGGGAAGAGGGATTTATGACAACATAAAGAAGTCCATTCACTACCTGCTTTCGTGTAATGCAGGAGAGATTTTGACAATGCTGTTTGCGTCAATATTTAATCTCCCCCTGCCGTTATTCCCTATTCAAATATTATGGATAAATATTGCTACAGACGGATTACCTGCTTTGGCATTGGGTGTTGACCCGGTTGACCCTGATATCATGAAAAGACCGGCAAGAAGGTCAAAAGAACAAATCGTAGACAAAAAACTTGGCAGTTTGATTATATTTCAAGGCTTTATTATAGCATTTTCTGCCCTCTTTGCCTATTTGTTCGTTTTGTACGATACAAGTTGCGCAACACTTGGTTGTTTACACTGGTTTACTAATGAAGTACTGCCATGTGCGTTAAGCGGCGATCTTGATCGGGCAAGGACGGTTGCTTTTTGTGTGATGGTCATCTCTCAATTATTTCACTCTTTTAACTGCAGAAATGCAAGGCTTTCATTATTTAAGGTAGGTGTTTTTACCAATAAAAAACTTCTATTGGCAACGGGTCTTTCATTGGCCATGCAGATAGCCATTGTCTATACACCTTATTTGGAAAATGTTTTTAAGGTAACGCCCTTAGACTTAAAGGATTGGGTTACCGTTTTTGGATTTTCCTCCTTTACATTTATCATTGTGGAGATAATAAAATCTTTCAAGAGGAAGAATATCGAATTTCAACCATTAAATAAATTAAAATGATACCTTTTATTAATCAAATACTTCGGTATATTACTTATTTAGTTCTCCTTTTTGTGTATGCAGCGAATACGCTTGCTGGAGAGGAGTGGCCAGTATCTATGCCACCTCCAATCAGTGAGCAAAGTCAAGTATGCATCCTATGCCACAAAAACTATACCCCGGGGATTGTCGAGGATTGGCTTAAAAGCAGGCATTCAAAAACGACTCCGGAACTGGCGCTCAAAATGCCTCCTCTCGAGCGGCGAATTTCAAGCGAGGTAATACCAGAAACTTTACAGTCAACTGTCGTTGGCTGTTATGAATGTCATAGTCTGAATGCCTCTGCCCACAAAGACAACTTCGAACACTTTGGATTTATGATCAATGTGATTGTGTCGCCAAATGATTGTAAGGTCTGTCACTCAGTTGAAGTAGACCAATATTCCGTCAGTAAAAAGGCACACGCACTGGAGAATCTTCAGCAAAACCCCCTTTATCATACCTTTGGTGAGGCAATCACAAGCGTTAGAGAAATGAAAGACGGTAAAATAATCAGCTTGAATTCGTCAGAACATACAAAGGCTGAAACATGTTATGCGTGTCATGGCACTGCTGTAACAGTAAAAGGCATGAAGAAGATTTTCTCAAAGATGGGTGAAATTGATGTTCCTGACCTTGCCAACTGGCCGAACCAGGGAGTAGGAAGGATTAATCCCGATGGAAGCCTGGGGGCATGTACATCATGCCATCCGCGACACAATTTCTCTATCGAGGTAGCCAGAAAACCTTATACCTGTTCTCAATGCCATATTGAGCCGGACGTGCCTGCGTTTGAGGTTTACAAAGAAAGTAAACACGGAAACATTTTCTTCTCTAAACAGCATGAATGGAACTGGAATAATGTTCCCTGGAGAGTTGGCAAAGATTTTCAAGCTCCAACATGTGCTACCTGCCATAATAGCCTCATAACTACTCCTGATAATAAGGTTATTGTATCAAGAACCCATGATTTTGGCGCAAGGCTATGGGTCAGATTGTTTGGACTTATTTATTCTCATCCTCAACCAAAAAATGGTGAAACATATTTAATTAATAACAAGGACGGCCTACCTCTTCCGACTACATACACAGGAGAACCATCATCTGAATATCTGATTGATAAAAGTGAACAGTTGCGGCGCCAAATCGAAATGGAAAAGGTATGTCAAAGTTGTCATAATACAGATTGGGTCAACCAGCACTTTGTCAAACTTGATTCCACTATAGCAGAAACCGATATGATGTGTTTATCAGCTACACAATTACTTCAGAAAGCTTGGAATGAAGGATTGGCAGATCCGTCTAACCCTTTTGATGAGACGATTGAACGACTATGGATAAAGCAATGGTTTTTCTACGCCAACTCGGTGCGATACGCATCTGCTATGGGAGGGTATGACTATGCCACATTCAAAAATGGTTGGTGGGAGTTAACAGCAAACTTGCTTGAAATTTTTAAGTTAACACAAAATCAAAAATAGCAAATGATAAAAAGGATACAAAATATTCCTAATTTTTCTGCAGCTTTACATAGTGCTTTAGAAATTAAAAACATTGACAGAAACTAGATAACTGCTTAATATATTAAATGATGAATAATGTTAGTATTCATTATAAGGGGGTGACTTCCTTTATATTACAAGTAATTTAGCTGGGGAGGAATAAAATGAAACGTTTTTTATATTTACTATCAGCCTTAAGTTTTACTGTGATCATCTCAAGTTATTTGATGAATTCAAATGTAATAGCAGATGAAAAAAAGACCGCTGAAAAAACCACTGTAAAGGATTATGTTTGCGGTATGGTTGTAAATACAGATAAAGCGCTTAAAGCTGAGCACGACGGCAAAACGTATTATTTCTGTTCCAAACATTGTGAAGAAACATTTAAAAAAGACCCTTCAAAATATCTAAAGAAATGAGTATTAATTAATAATTTATCTAAAATAAATAAATTCATTGACAAGTTTGATAGAAAAGGTTAGAAGTATGTAAATTTTATATTTTAAATGTTATCATTTTAAAACTTTTATACCATGGAAGGAGGTCAGTAAAGTATGTTGAATAAGAAATTTTTAGGGCTAGTTGTTTCTGCAGTTACTTCTGTTGGTCTAATGATGTGTGCGGGCAATTTTGTTTATGCTGAAGAAAAACAAAAACAAGAGGAAGCGCACAAACATGGTGAAAAGGCGCTTGCACCTGAACATCCCACGGTAGAGTTACCAATGTGTCCCACTTGTAAGGACGTGCGAGTAAGTCCCGAAAAGGGAAGGACTCTTGCAGCACAGGTTATGGTATGCCCGGATTGCAAAAATGAGATAGGAGAACTTGCTGTTCACCATTGTGATAAGTGCGGGAAAGATGTCTTGGCATGCGTAATGTGCCAAAAGGCATCTGCAGAGTTAAAAGCTTCGACCATGGAAGGAAAGTGCCCAAAGTGCAAAGAAGTGCGTACAAGACCTATCAAGGGAAAGACATTGGCAAAGTGGGAAATGAAGTGTCCGGATTGCAAGAAGATGACAGCGGAATGGCTCACCCAGCACTGCGATAAGTGTGATGCGGATTTCCTGGCTTGCCCGATTTGCAAAAAGGAACAAGAGAAGGGCAAGAAATAGGTTGTTACTTATAAAGTAAATTTGAAGTGGACATAAAAAAAGAGTGGGGGCATTTATACAATGCCCCCATTTTTTTTAGTGTGACGGAGATCCCCCGTGTGATGGGTACATCTTTTTTTCCGCTTCGTATTTTTTGAATTCATTAAATTCTGCCTCTGCCTCAGTGCTCATCCCCTTTAACAAATAAACCACACCTAAATAATTGTGCGCCGTTCCCAGCTTAGGGTCTAATTCTAAGGCTTTTTTATGGGCAGCAACGGCCTCGTCCAGCTTTCTCTGTTTGCAATACGTTAATCCAAGTTCATTATAGGCAGAAGCAAGTTTCGGGTTTAAAGATATAGCTTGCATCTGCATCTTAACCGCATCTTCTAATTGTTCATTCATACGATAGACAACGCCCAAACTAAAATATATCATTGGATCGTCAGGTTTTAACGTCAGTTCTTTTCTGTATATCTCTCCGGCTTTACTAAATTTACCCTGGGTATAATATGCCTTTGCAACCTTTTCATAAGCATTGATCATGGTTGGTTCAAGTTCCAATGCTTTCTCCCATGCGGCAATTGCTTCGTCGAAACCGCCTTTTTTAATATGTTCCAAACCGTAGGTATAATACTCTGAAGCTGACATTTTTCCCGGAAGTTTTACCTCTTTTTTTACCTCCTGGTCAACCAATGTCTCCCCAGTTGCAGCTTCTTCACTGTTACTTACACCTTCAGATACCTCTTTTTTGCTGCATCCGTATAAAGACATATATAACACGGCACCAGTAATAGTTAATATCTGTAAGTTTTTCCCTATCATTCTCATTATATTTTATTCTCCAACTAAAATTTACGAATTACGAATTACGATTTGAGATTGAGAAAATCGTAAATCTGAAATCGTAAATCTAAAATTTTAACTCAGTCCCTGTTTGATTTTGGCTTGTCCAGGGTTAGGACATACGATTGGCCATAAATGAAGCAATCTCTTTGAATACCGTTTTGTTTTCGACAGGGATTTCATCAATTGTGTTATAAGATTGCTTTATCAAATCTTCCGCATAATCCTGGGCATATTTTATAGCATTATACTTTTTATAGATGTCCAGCACCAATTTTATATCATTATCTGTTGTCTCGTCTCTAGGTTTTAACATAATGTCACGCAGGTGTTTCTTATCATCGGCAGAAGCGACCTGTAATGCATACGAATAGAGAAAACTTGCCTTGCCTTCCTTCACATCGGAACCTATCGCCCCCCCGCGTCCCTTGCCGTGTGTTAAGTCGATTAAATCATCACGAATCTGAAATGCAGGTCCCATCGTCTTCCCAAGCGACCATATCTTTTCTACAACCTTTTCGGAAATACCAGACACTACGGCCCCACCAAC
>MHZD01000020.1:0-16703 GCA_001828645.1 Planctomycetes bacterium RIFOXYC2_FULL_41_27
CCTTGTCAAAGGTAAGTTTGAGGTTGCCTGGATTATAATCAATAGAAAAAACACCTGTAGCATCGGAAGTAGTCTTTGTTTTTGATCCATTGGATACAACAGTAATATTTGCAGAATTAATGGGTTTACCAAAACCATCGACGACCTTACCGCGGAGAGTACCAGTTTCAAAGGCGCATACAGCTTTTGAAGCGAGAAGAAGAACAATCACAGAAACAAATATTTTTCTAAACATCCTTTGTTTATTCCTTTTGTTAATTATTTTATATATAAGACACTGGTCATATTATTAACACATTACTGGTATAATTGTCAATTTTATTTAATTGACAAATACCATACTAATTTATATACTTCAAACTGTTGTGTAATAGTTTAGGTATAGTCTTAACAAGTATATAGATAAAGGATAAAGAATGGGAAGGAATAAGAATTATGAGAGGTAAATTGAGTTTTGCTCTGCTCTTTTCTGGTTTGTTGAGCATGTGTCTTTTTCAAGACTATAGTTTATACGCAAAAGATACTCTAGAGGATGGTATCATCGGCTTTACCAAGGAAGAAGTCCGCGAAAAGTTTGGGAAGCCGCCTTATTTATATTGCGAAGAGGAACCATACAGACGCTATGTAATAGTAAAACCGGAAAATGAAAGTATCTTGAGAGCAACTTTTTTGTACGACGTTATAGTTCACGATTTGTATTCCTTCAAAAGAGGCGACAACAACCTCAAGTACAGGATTTATTACGGTGAAGATGTCTCTGATGGAAAAAATGTGCACCGTGTAAAGGAGTATTCAATAAATTTTTCAGATAACCCTATTCCTCTTGGGAAAATTGCCGAGATTGTCACGGAGTTCAAGCCAGCTTATAAAAGCGCAAAGGTTTATCAAGAACGCATACTCAACACTAATACCATCCGACTCATATTTGTAACTCCGGAAATCAATGAATTATCAAAACACATGGGAAGTTTGTTTGTCGATTCAGACAAAGACATAAAAGATTGGTCATTAGCCTATGATGTTATGTTGTGTGCTGGTGAACCTGAAAATGTATCAATCAATAGTATGGTTAAGGAAGTTATTGTTTCAGTAGATGGTGAATATCGTATTGGAAAAACATCACACGTATTTGGGACAAAGCCGATAAAAAATCCCTTGCAATAAAAAATACTTACTTTTGTGAATTTTAAAAAGCAGTAATGATTAATGTTCAACTAATTTTTCTTACTGCTTTTTTTATTTTATACTAATGAGCCTGTTTTAAGGCAATGTCAATAGTTACATGAAAAACGGGAGAAAAGGATGAACCACAGAGAACACAGCGTGGCACAGCCATGCTGTGTTCTCTGTGGTTAAATTTTGACAATACCTGTTTTAACATAGGGAGAAATAAGTGAAAATTTGTTGCATCGGTTGCGGCTACGTGGGGCTTGTTGCTGCTACATGTTTGGCAGACATGGGTAATGATGTCCTCTGTGTAGACATTGACAAGAACAAGATAAATAATCTTAAAAAAGGAATTATACCCATCTACGAGCCTGGACTGAAAGATATGTTGGATCGGAACGCAAGAGAAAAAAGGATCGTCTTTATAACAAATATTAAAGACTGCATTCAAAAATCAGAAGTTATTTTTATTGCTGTAGGAACGCCTTCTGACAGCAATAATTGTGCAGATATATCCGCCATTACGTCCGTTGCTGAAAATATTGGACGATACATGAACGGGTACAAGGTTATCGTAAACAAGAGTACTGCACCAGTAGGAACTTTAGAAAAAATTGGAAAGGTGATAGCATCCACACAGAACAAACCTATTAAATACGACCTGGTTTCTAATCCTGAATTTATGAGAGAAGGTGAGGCTATTAAGGATTTCACAAATCCTGATAGAATCGTAATCGGTGTGCAGAGTGAAAAGGCAAAGCGCATAATGGCATCCATCTACAGCGGTATTTCCAGAACAAATAAGCCAATAATGTTTACAGACATTCGTAGCGCCGAGCTAATTAAATATGCTAGTAATGCCATGCTTGCTGTGAGGATTTCTTTTATGAACGAAATGGCACAATTATGCGAAAAGGTGGGAGGCGACATTAAAGCCATCGCGCAGGGGATGGGTTTGGATTCAAGGATTGGGCCTCGATTTCTCCAGGCAGGCATCGGGTATGGGGGCTCTTGTTTTCCAAAAGATGTTAAATCCCTTGCTCAAATTATGAAATTAAATGGTATAGAACCTAGAATATTGACCGCAGTAGATGAAGTAAATGAACAACAAAAGGGTTCTCTCATTCACAAAATTAAGAAGCTGGTACCTCATTTGAAAGGGAAGAGTATTGCTATCTGGGGATTGGCTTTTAAACCAAAAACAGATGATATGAGAGAGGCGCCGTCCATCACGATTATTCGGCAATTACAGGAATCAGGGGTAAAAATTAAGGCCTTTGATCCTGAGGCGCAACAAAACGCAAGGAAGATTTTTAAAAATATAACATACTGCAATGACCCATATTCGGTACTGAAAGGGTGTGATGCGCTGGTTATAGTGACAGAATGGAATGAGTTTAGAGACCTTGAACTTAAAAAAGTTAAGCAATTATTAAAACATCCAAATATAATTGATGGCAGGAATATATACGAACCACATGAAATGAAAAAACTGGGTTTTAACTATATGTGTGTAGGCCGAAAATATTAATTCATGTTATTTCTTAACCGTGTTATTTTTACATTTTACCAACCGACACATATCCAAGAAGTTGACTCGCCGTTCGCATGCTATCGAAAGATTGGCATTCCTTAGTAATTCGTCCAGGTCAAAGTGTTTTCCCAAACCCAGCTTATCTCTGACAGGAGAAATAAATGCCTCGAATCGGGAGATAACCTTGTTGTTACAACCTGTATAATTTAAGATAAATATTTCCCCATCCTTTTTACACACCCTTTTTATTTCGTTTATAGTTCTTAATGGATCTGGTACCACCGTGATAACATGAGATGCAATGACCTTATCAAACGTATTGTCGGCAAAAGTCATGGATGATGCGTCCATATTATATAAATCTAAATTGAATAATCCGTAGTATTCCTTTTTTATCTCGGCTTTATCTAGCATTTCCTGACTTATATCTATGCCCGTTACATGAGCCTCTTTAGGATACAGAGGCAGCGATAATCCAGTCCCCACGCCAACTTCAAGTATTGTTTCGTTGGGTTTTACATCCATCATGTTAAAAGCAACATATCTTCCATGCTCAAATATTTTTCCAAAAAAAGCATCGTAAATCCATGCGTAAAGTGAATATACTTTTTTTATATGCTCGCTCATAAAGAAGTTTTAATTATAACAATCAACTAAGATTTGACAAATGTTATCCTGTATTTTTCTGATGACGCCGAGGTCTTTAAAATTATTCATTATAATTGAAAAAGCAAGTGTATCTCCATTTAAGGCGTCGATATAACCAGAAAGAGCAGCCGTTTTTGCTATATATCCAGTCTTTGCATGTATTTTATTTTTGTATTGCGAAGAAATCATTCGATGACGTAATCCTCCATCAATTCCTGATACAGGCAAAGAATCATACAGCACATATCCATATGGATGCTCGTTCATGTACGTCAGGAGAGTTGTTATCATTCCAGGTGAAAGTTTGTTGCCTTTTGACAAACCAGAGCCATCCTCAATTTGATACTCATCAGGAGAAAAACCCAATTTCTTCATAAAAGCATGCAAGACCTCTATTCCTGCATTCGAACTACCACTACCTTTAATCTGCAAACCCAATGTTTTTAATATTTGTTCGGCGTAAAAGTTCTGGCTGTTTTTATTCGTCACGAGGATGGTTTGTTTCATAGTAGAAATTGTCTCTGTTATCTTTTCAAAATCTAAATTGAAAGAATCAGTTTCGTTAATTACTCTAGCGCAACCCTGTACTATAATCCCTTTCTTCTCTAAGATTTCTTTAAAGACTGTTGCTAGGTAAAGGGCTGGATTGTGCACATTCACCCAAGTTTTTTCAGGAGGTTCATTGATCCAATACTTACCTTTGATAAATATTTGATTCGTACCGGGCTTCCGATATATCGAATATGCATGCTCTTTCTTATTGGATGTACTAATGCAATTATTAACAATTGTAAGATATGACGTATTGGGGTACACCAATAGCAGTACAACATTCCCTGGTTTTTTATCGGGAACAAGTGTGATATCAACACAATTGTCATTGAAGGACAGTCCGCAACTTGGTGCACAATACCATTCAGATAATTGGTTTCCTGGCCAATTTGGATTAGTATAGATCCGATCAAAGACACTGTCATCTGCGATAATGTCTCCTGTGACCTCACGAATACCTCTGCTTCTGATAGCGTTTGCCCATGACTCTGGAACAGCTGTAATGTTGCCATTATAAAATCTGCCAGAAAGGTTGGGATCGCCACTTCCTCTAACAATGATATCCCCATCAAGTTCACCTGTGGTTGTTATTGCACCATGTACTTCAACGCTCGTTTTATATTCGAAATCCGGACATAAATATTCTATCGCTGCGGCTGTAGTAAGAAGTTTCATGTTCGAAGCAATACTGAATAAATCATTGTCTCGGTAACTGAATAAGGGTGTGTTTTTCTTGATGGATACAACACTAATGCCGTACGAGACATTTTTTAGGGATGGATTTTTTAATAAGAGTTGGATACGACCGTTGAGATTATTGGGGGAAGTTACATTTGCTTCAAGAGATTTAGTACATAATACACCACATATAAAAACAAGTATAAAAGTATTAAAATGTACTTTTAATATAAACTTGCAACGACCCATAATCTTGCCAGTAACGAGAATGAAAATTATTTCTTACTTTTCGAGAATTCCTTAGTTTTTTTTGGTATAGCAGTGGCGAATCGTGCTTCTAATAGATTATCAATTGTTTGCAAGACAAACATATAATCTAACGGCTTTAAAAGGAATATTTTTGCACCTGCTTTAATAGAAGAAGTTTCAACGCGCTTGGATTTTTGTTCACTGATCATTACTATTGGCATTTTTGCATTTAACTTTCTAATTTCATGTAAAATGTCTCCACCAGAAGAATCTTGTACCGACGTGCTTACGATAGCAATGTCCATGCTTCTTTCCTGTAATATGGTCAAAGCCACCTGCTTATTAAGGGCAACTTCTGTTTCATAGCCATGCTGTTCAAACATATCCCTTAATGTATCCACTGTTTGCCGTTCATCCTCTACGATCAATATCCTTGCAGAAGGCATATTCCCCCTTTTATTTTCTTTAGTGGTTTAGTATGCAAGGTATACAAAATGAGTTTTTTACTGCCTTTCTGCTATAATAGAGAATGAAAACATATCCAACTCTCCACTCTTTAAAACGTCAAAACAGGATATGTTTATGTAAAACTGTAACGTCTTGTCTTATTGTTTATGCTTTATAATAATTCTGAAATTATCTCATGGCTCGTTGGATTTCCCTGTCAATGTCACGCTTTTTGATGTCTTCACGCTTGTCAATTTTCGTTTTTCCTCTAACAAGGGCAAGTTCCACTTTGACAACACCTTCTTTAAAATATAATGATAAAGGAATCATCGTATATCCTTTTTGTTTAATCTTACCAGCTATTTTGGCGATCTCTCTTTTGTGTAACAGTAGCTTCCTAACCCTTTTGGGCTCATGGTTTTGCCTGTTTCCTTGTTTATATTGTCCAACGTGCATTTCATAGACAAATATTTCTCCATTATTAAGATGGGCAAAACTTTCGTTAATACTTACGTCTCTATTTCGAATTGATTTAACTTCTGTTCCTGTTAGTACAACACCTGCCTCAATCTTTTCGAGAATTTCATATTGGAAATACGCTTTCCTGTTCTTAGCAATGATTTCCATTTATCGTAACCGGGGGAATAAACAATACATAAGGCGGCGTAGCCGCAAACAATCTAAAGGGTGCAGTTGAAAGATTTAAGTTGTTAGTAAATTTAAATCTTTCAACCTACAACTTGCAACTCACAAACACCTCTAAAAAACTTACCTCTCACTAAATATTCTTCACTTAGCCTCTGAATTGCTTCCACTTGTAAATATAAATTACATGTAAGAAGAAGCATATCTAAGTCTTTGCCATAATTTTATTTACTATAATCGCTCTTACCAAAGAATTATTGCCAAATAACCTGAAAAATGTTTAAAAATCGTAACAGATTGTTAGCATTAATGCAAGGTCAATTTATTAAAATTCCATTGACTTGGACATTTATATTCTTTAAAATCTTTGCGGGCCGAAGTGGCGGAATTGGCAGACGCGCTAGATTCAGGGTCTAGTCCCGGCAACGGGGTCAGGGTTCAAGTCCCTGCTTCGGCATTTTATCTTAACCGAATCTCCATCTTTCTTCTGATTTCTGCTTCTTCTCGCAATTTCCTTGATGCCTCTTTAATAGCACTCAAATCGTTTTGGAGTTCCGCCCATCCATATAGATGCGTATAATTAGGATTTGCGTGATATGCCCCTTTCCAGGTAATTTTTGCACTATATGTTAATTTGAAAAATAGACGCTCAGTCCTGGATTTGTTACTATATAACTCCTGATTTCCAAGGACCATAGCATGACCAAGTGATTGAATATTTACTTTCTTATTAATTGGAGGAATTATCAGGTTGTCCCTTTCCAATCCACTAATGATTTCCTCAGCATCTTTAACAATCGTCTCCACTTTTTTATGAATGGTATCTGCCGTGGTTAATTTTTCCTTTGCAAAACGTGGCGAATGACATGCATTACACACCGACAGCATGGCATTGCGCCTCTCAGCCAATCTGGATTCATCCACGGTAATACCATTTCTGTCAATATAAGACAATTCTCCCCCCACTGGCCCATAGGCAAGCCCAAAACTTATATCATGAGTACCCTGAGGCATGTGACATGTAACACATATTGGTGACCGTAATGATCTGATAGACTCAGATTCTTTTAATATACTGGACTGGCTTGCCGTGTAAACAGCACCATGCTTTGAAGAGATGTATATCTCATAATGTGGTTGATCTGACCCCATGTGGCATGTCATGCAAGCCTCTGGGGTTTTTGCTTCGAGCGTATTAAAAGTATGTCGTGTATGACACGAATCGCACTTAAACTGTATGTTATGACACTGCTCACAATTTACCGAACGGGTCTCTTTGGAAATCTCTATATATTGACCGCAATCCAACATTCTCTTCCAACCAATGGAATGACGACTCTTCATAAATTCGCTGTACTGTTTCATATGGCATTTCCCACAGCTACCAGCAATAACCTGGCGATTGACCCTTTTATCCTCACAATTACCTCCACTGGCGTAAAGATACTCTAGTTCCGATGCTTCCTTCACTGCAGGTTCCAAAGCAGAGCTTATATGACATACCTCACATCCCACACCCTTTCTGGCATGCTTACTACCCTCCCAATCGGCAATCCAACCGTGAGTCACACCGCGCTCCTCATGACATGTAATACATTTTAAAGATTCCTCTGTAATGCCTCTTTCCTCTTTAACAGATACCGTCTGTTCTTCCTGAGAAATAGTTACTGTTTTCTTTTGCGTAGTACAGCCTGTAAGCCAAATTAATTCGGCAAAAAGAGGTGTAAAAATAAGGATTTTTATTAACTTATCAAGATGTCTTGAAGAATATGGCATTGTTTTTCCCCCTTTGATGGATTTGAATGTATTACCATTGGCTGGTATTATACAAACAAAATTTTAAAATAAAAGAGGTTATTCTGCGAAATGCCTATTAATGAAGAATATCGCAATCTTTAAAGAAGGGATCTTTGGATAGTTTGTCTCTATATGAATTGTCTAGTTTTATAAGCTTGGATAAGGCATCCGAAACCTTTTCTTTATTTCCCATGAAGACATAAGTACAAGCTATATTATATATGGCATCAAAATAATCTGGTTTTATGGTAAGTACAATCTCATAGGCATTGATGGCCTCATCATATTTACCGAGCTTGTTTAAAGCCATGCCTTTGATATTCAATATTTCGTAATATTCGGGTTTTAGGATGAGGGCGTTATCAAAGCTCATTACGGCATCGTCATATTTACCCAAAAAATATAAGGCAAGCCCTTTATTATACCATACCTCGAATAAGTTCGGATTAATCCCGATTGCCGCATCAAACGCCTTCACCGCTTCCTCATATCTTTTAAGCTGTGCAAGTATTTCACCTTTATTTATCCATGCCTTAGTGTAATCTGGTTGTAATTCAATCGCCTTATCGAATGCCTTCAAGGCATCTTCATACTGGCCAAGCCCATTAAGTGCCAAACCCTTATTTGTCCATGCAGGGAAAAAATTTGAGGATAGCTGGATAGATTTTTCAAGGGAGATCAAGGCTTTCTCATATTCTCTCATAAAGATATGAGAAAGTCCCTTATTACTCCATACCATATGGGCATTCGGGTTTAATTCCAAGGCTTTATCAAACGCAATAATAGCCTCAGCATATCGGCCCTGTTGGGTTAACGAGAGACCTTTTACATTCCAACCTTCAACAAAATCAGGTCTAATCTTTAAAGCTGCATCAAATGCCTCAATGGCTTCTTTGTCCTTGCCCATATCATCCAGGGTCATACCCTTGTCAATTAATGCGACATAATGGTTCGGATTGAGTTCCAATACCTGGTCAAACACAGCTACGGCTCTTTCATATTGTTTTAATCTGAGGAGCATAAGTCCCTTCCTATAGACCAATTCATCATTAGAAGGCATGAGTTCTACGGCTTTTTCATAAACACTTAATGCTTCCTCAAATCTCCTCATCTGTGCAAGAGTAAGCCCTTTCAAATCAAGTGCCTCTATAAAGTCAGGTTTAAATTTGATGGCCTTATCAAAGGCATTAATAGCCTCTTTGACCTTCCCAAGTTCACTCAAAACCAATCCGATATTGTAGCAAACTTCATGAGAGTTTGGTTTGATCTTTATGGCATGACTGAATGCATCAACCGACTCAGGATATTTCCTCAGACGAAGTGATAAAAGGCCCTTATTGTTCCATGCTTCAAATTTATCAGGATTAACCCGGATCGCCGCATCAAACGCCTCAATAGCATCATTAAATCTACCGAGACTGAATAGAGTATTGCCAATCCCAATCCATGCATCATAATAATCCGGATTCATCTCCGTTACTTTTTTAAAGGCAGTTAAAGCCGCTTCATAGTCTCCCTTTTTGTATGCATTTGTTCCGTCCGTCATTAAAGAAGATTTAGTATCAACAGAAAAAAGGGCTTGTACCGCAAGAACACTGGAAGGAGTATCTTGTTCCAAATCAAACGAAAGTTGTGCGCATACAACCTTATTTAAACCAAGAGCGATTATGAATACTATAAAAGCATACCTAACTATACATTGATTTTGAAGTTTATTCAGGTTCATAATCATTCCCTTATTTTTTTTATTTTACAAAAGTATCTTTTATACTAAATAATATCAAATTAAGTGCCGAGATTATGGTCAAGACGTTTCATTAAGAATATAAGTATTTAATATTTTGCATGTTATGGTATGTTTCATTCGGAAATAAATAACTTTTAAATTGGCTATTCTTTAATTAATTTGTCTGGATTAGGACATAGGAATGCCTGGTAATGGGCAAATTATATTTAGGGAAAAGTATTTAATTGTATTTAACATTGGAATCTTGTAAATATTACATTTATCCGTTAGTACCATTTACTTGTTCTGACCCCAAAAGTGACAAGAACACATGGAAAATAAAGGCAGCAATGCAACGATTATTTTAATCATTTGCAATACCTTTTTATTCGCTATAAAGATCACAGCCGGTCTCATATCCAATAGTTTGGCCATTATATCGGACGCCGTAAACTCGCTTACCGATATTGTCTCTTCAGTGATTATTTTCTTTGCAGTAAAGACCTCTTCAAAACAAGCAGATGAAGGACATCCCTTTGGTCACCATCGGGCAGAACCAATAGCAGGCTTAATTGTGGCTATTTTTGCTGGAATCTTGGGATTCGAGATACTTCACACCTCTATTTTAAAACTCATGGAACCGCATGAGCATAAGATAGGTATTTACGCAATCACAGTACTCCTGGTATCTATTGGTATGAAACTTTTGATGTCTGTATATTTTAAAAGATTTAGCCGCAAAATAAATAGTCCAGCTTTATTGGCAAGCTCCATCGACAGCAGGAACGACGTATATATATCTACCACAGCCCTGATCGGAGTAATCTGTGGACTTTATGGTTATCCGCAAATGGACGATATCGCAGCAATCCTTATCAGCTTTTGGATTATTTACTCAGGTTACAAAATTGGCGTTCAAAATATTGATTACCTCATGGGCAGACAACCCGATTCCAGTATCATGGAAGAAATTAAAAAGAAGGCATGCGCTATTTTTGGTGTTATTGGAATTCACGATGTCAGAGCACATTACGTAGGCAATTATATCCATGTTGAAATACACATATCTTTAGATCAAAATTTGACGATGATACAGGCACATGATATCGGGAAAAATGTCCAAAAGGAGGTAGAAGCCATCGAAGGCATTCACAAGACATTCGTGCATATTGACCCTATTTAGGAGAAATACAACTTCTCGTTTCAGACGCTAGCGAGCTATTGATATTGAGATTAGTAACAATAATTATTCTGAAATTCACAAATTAAGAAACGCGATTACGGTTGATTTTCTTCCGAGAGAAAACAGAAAACATGTTAGCTTATAAACATATCTTTTGTAAGGCATGGGCATTAAGAAAAAGGTATATAAACCAGACTAATACAAACGTATACCGCCTGGTAAACTCCTATGGAGATGCCTTACCAGAAGTAACAATTGATGTCTATGATAAAAATCTTCTGGTGCAATATTTTAAATCGTATGAAAAACACTCAAAAGACAGACTTTGCAGTGACCTTAAGGATATCCTGGCACCAGAAAGTATCACAGAAAAGACACGACTAAAAGGTGAAGAAATTAAAACTCATTTAGTGTCAGGAAAAGAAATTCCAGGAGATTTTGTTGTAACGGAAAATGGCATAAAATTCAACATATCATTTCTTGAAGGAGGTGGAACTGGACTGTTTCTAGATCAAAGGGATAACCGGAAAAAGATACGTGCCTTAGCAAACAAGAAAGAGGTATTAAATTGTTTCTGTTATACATCCTCCTTTTCAATTTATACAAGTCTTGGAGGGGCTACAAAGACAACAAATATAGACCTGTCAAAGAAGGCGATAGAATGGAGTAAAAAAAATTTTTTACTGAATCAACTTGATGTAAACAATCACGAATTTATAGTGGGAGATGTATGGGAGTGGCTGCACAGATTTAAAAAAAAGGGGCGGACGTTTGACGTGATTATTATTGACCCACCCAGTTTTTCTACCAGTAAGACAACGGTATTCAACGCAGAGAAAGACATCCCTGGATTAATCGGGGCTGGACTCAACATCCTTCGTGAGGATGGAATTCTAGTCTTTTCCACTAATATTGCAAAAATGAACTTCTCGAAATTTTTCCAATTATTGTCACGGGTAAAAGATTTCACTCAAAAAACATACAAGCTTATCGATGTTTCATCACAGGGGTTAGATTTTCCTACGGATGGGATTCACATCATAGAACCTTATCTGAAATTTGTCATGTTATCGTGTTAGACAAATCAACACATCTAATGAATAAAGCGCTTTTATATAACTTCTATTCACTGTTCACCAAAGGCTATAACAGGACAATTGATATTTATAAATTTTTACGCGTCTTTTTCAGCAAATATCCTACAAATACTGTAATTCCAAACACAACAAACACTCCAATAATACCTGCGTACCGCTTGGTACCGAATTTTCTGGTTATCCCGGGTATTGTATAATTCGATAAAGGAGCATTGACCGAAGGTTTAAAGTCATCTTTTTTGACAAATCCCACCGTATCCTTTGACACCTTTTCAAGACCATCAGGCATCTGTGAGGTAAATGGTATAATGAGAAATGCAAGTCCTATAATAAAAGATAAACTAAATACTACAAACAACGGTACTTTATTTTTGGTGAGCTTCATAAAACTCGGAGTCCCCTTTATATCTTGTAGCCATTTTATCTTACTTTTTAAATTGGAGAAGTAGGAATATACAAAACTAAAAAATCTTGTTTACTGCAAAGTATTAAAGAAAACGGGGATTTAATCTTTCTGGAGTTCTGCCCAGCATTCATTAAACTTTTTTTGAACATCAGGATTCAAGATTTCATATAATTCTAATTTATCGATTTCTTTTTTGATTATATAGACATATGGATTGCTTAATATCTCTTTCTGAACAAATAGTCCTGCTTTTTTATTACAATTGGCAAAATAACAAAAGTTGGTATGCTGGGCGCTAATTTCAGGACGGAGCATAAAATTAATAAAATTTTCAGCAAGTCGTTTATGTTTTGCACCAACAGGAACTGCTATATTATCCAGCCAGAAACCAGTTCCTTCTCTTGGTACGACAAATTTTATGGCATCGTTCTCCTCATTGACTAATGCCGCATCACCATTGTAACACTGGGCAATCCACAATTCCTCACTTTTCAATCTTTCCATAATTTTACTATAAGGCATAAATCCTTCTTCTTGAAGCAAAGGTTTAAGCGCCTTTAATACCTTTAGCGACTCAATTATATCTGTGGGGTTAGCAGGACTTAAAGAATATCCCAATCTCTTTTGCCCCACCGTCATTACATCGTAGCTGTTATTCAAAAGCGCCATCTTACCTTTGTATTTTGTCTTCCAAAAAATATCCCAGCTATCGACAGATTCTTTAACGTAGTTTGTGTTGTACGCAATACCGGTAACTCCCCAATCAATAGGGATACTATACCCCATCCACTTTCTTTTAGTAATAACCCTGAATTTATCTCTCAGGTAGCGTATATTAGGAATGCGCCGCATATTGAGTTTTGATAATAAACCTGATTTTAACATGACGTCTGTTAAAGAATCACTTGGAAAAATAACATCATATCGGCCTGACTCAGACTGGATTGTTGAAAACATTAACTCTTCGTCGTCATAAAAATCAATATGAACTTTAACGTGGAATTCTTTTTCAAAGTCCAAAAAAATCTCAGGATCAATAAAATCAACCCACGTATAGACATTGAGTACATTCACATCGACATTTATGCTATTTTTGGCACTTGATTGAAGAACGTTTGGAGTAGACCCAGATAAGTCGTGAACCAACACTGACCATAAAACAATTAGAATGAAATAAACAGGATTTATTCTATTCATTATGCCTTCAAAATGTAATTTCGGTAGCTAACTCAATTTGATAAGCCAGGTCCGCATCACCATCATACCGCGGAGCCGGAGCTAGACCCAAAATATCTCCATCGTCCCTCTTTTCACGATAATACTTCCCAGGGAAAAATACACCCGTTAGAAGATTAAAAGAAATATGCTTCGTTAAATCATAGCTGCTATAAAAATCTAGTTCATGCCCCAAATCAGAGCTTAATGTAATGGCACGATCATTTCGAATTCCTATTGCATGCTCAAAACTCCTCAGATACCAGTAATCAAACGACACTGACCATTTCTCTGTTATCTGCACATCAACTCCTATATTGGGCATGATAAGATCGTTCAATTGATAGGAATCACCAAATGCACTTGGGCGAGCAATGCCGTAATTCAGGGCATAACCGCCACCCGTCGCTAAATAGGGTCCATAAGCAGCGGGATAAATGGTATCTGAGAGGTTTGCATTTGTTGGAGAATAGACAGAGAAGCTATTATTACTATGCGAGGTGAATCCACCGTTTAACACGTCGTTACTATCCATCTTGTTGCCGGAACTAATAAGTAATTTCGACCTCGGAGTGATTTTTTCGAAACTATAAGATACATCAGCATATGCCATATATCCTTTATGAATAATATCGGAACCAACCCCAATAACATTTGCGTTACCAAAATTCTTTGCCACTTCAAATCCAACATTTAACTTATCAAAATTCATGTCAATATCAATGCCTATAGTTCCCAAATTATCCTCGTTTACCGGGAATGGATACGTATTAACCCTGCTAGTGCTCGGCGTCGTGTCGTGCAATAATCCTACATAAGGTTGAAATGAATGATCACCCCATTTGATAATAGTATCAAAACTCATAAAATGGGCATTTGAGTCATATTCCACATCCAATGCCCTTTCTTGTGGCACTTGAGGTCCTAGAATAATTTTATTTTCCAAATCGGGTTTTGCGTAATATACCCCCCATTGAAAATTCTCATTGGTGCTGTAAATACTGGCGCCATAATTCTCATAGTATCCTCCAAGGGCATAACCGTTCCCGAACTGTTTCGGGTACTGACCTATCTTAAATTTTAGCGGTAAATTAATAACTACCGTATCTATCCAATATTCTTCAACCCGGGGAATTATCTCAGGCATGCTATAATTATCGACTTCTCCAAAAAGTGTGTTGATTTTTCTGTCAGATACAATTGGAGCATCAAAGTCAAAAGGCCCGTTACTCTCCAATTTTATAAAAGACGTTAAAAACTCTTTATATGTAATATTAAACTTCGTATCATAGGTATATCCCATATAGGTAACACCATCACTTTTATCACTATTCAGGTCAAGATTATTCCCAAATGTATTCCCTGAAAGCCGTAAGTGATTTTCTATGGAAAGTTTTAAATCTGGAGATAAATCATAAGAGGTTTCAGCAAAAACAAAGGAGGGTACCAAAAATAATATGGCGAAAAGGTATGTGCTCTTATTCTTTATCATTAAGCTTTAGTTATGATAAAAGAGTATACTTTTTATAAAACCCAATGTTTTTATACACAAGGTTAGCAGACAAAAAATTTGGGGCTTCATTCCCAGGATTTGGCTTCAACTCTACCACATCAAACCCCACCACCTTTCTCTCTTTATATACCTTACGCAGAAAATCTATCACCCGATACCATCCTAAACCGCCCGGGACAGGTGTGCCAGTTGCAGGCATGATGGACGGGTCTAAGCCATCCACATCTAAAGTAATATATACGTCATCTTCTAAGGTATCTATGGCTTCCTCATGCCAGGAATCGTTATCGTGGATATCTTTTGCAAAAAATACCGATACCTCGTCCTTGTGCTTTTTAAAAAATTCATGTTCTTCCTTTGATACCACCCTTACACCAAAACTGGTTACTTTACATCTCAAGTCTTCTACCACCCGCCTTGATACACTCGCGTGACTATAGCGTGTCCCGCCAAATTGTTCCATTAAATCAAGATGTGCGTCAAGTTGCAGAACTGATAATCTCTTATATTTTTCTTTGTATGCCTTTATCGCCCCTTGTGAAATAGAATGCTCTCCACCCAACGTTACCAGAAATTTATTATCTTTTACAATCCATTTACTTGCGTGATACACCGCGTCAATTACCTTTTTTGGGTCAGTGTGTATTTCTTCTACATTGAGAGTCCCTACGGTAAATATTCCAACCGTATATATTTCACCTAATTCGTCATCATATGGCTCCACATTCACAGATGCATTCAATATCGCATTCGGACCCATTTTTGCTCCCGTTTGATATGTAGCGGTTCCATCAAAAGGCACCCCCATGATCACAACCTTAGAATTCTTATAAGCTTCACTATCACTTACAAAATGATATGGAAATGCGCCAAATTGCAATGCACTCAATACGTATTTTCTGATATCATTTAACATGCACTTCTCCGAAGTTTATCATCGAATAAATTAACCACAGATGAACACGGACAAACACAGAAAAAATCAAACTGTAGCCTATTATACTAATACCACCTCAAAACCCGCATAAATAAAATGAAAATTCCTATACAATTAAAATATTAAATATTTTATCAACAAAAAAGGCATCTGAAAACAGATGCCTTTTTTTTATGTCCTGAATTGAAAACGACATTAATTAATGCCGGCTTTCTCTTCTCTTTCTCCACATTGCAGCGCCAATCATTACAACTGCAACAACACCAACAATACTTCCTACCATGCCCGCAATACTTTTTCTTTCCTTTGATGCCATAAGTTGATCGACCTTCTTTCCTCTCTTAAGCTCAATAGCCTCGCTTTCCAGTATATTAATCTTCTGATACATCTTAGAAGCGCCATACCACCATGCTATGTCCTGCTGACCGTGGGCAACACCTTTATAGGCATGTGCCTTATCGCCAAACCACATATCAGCATAAGTAATTTCAATCTCTGAAGGGTTATTTCTCCCTGTAGCAAACAAACCGTGCAAGCCGAGAATCGGTCCGATAACAGGTACCTTTCCACCTGTTGTTTTGAATGCCTGATACACAGCGTCTCCTAAGAGTCCCGGTCCCAGTGCATCGGCAAGTATATCACCAAGTGGGAAGATATCCCTTTCTTTAATTGGCACTTCAAATTCATCATTTGCTACGATGTCGTCTAATATAGCTTGTGCCCTATCCTGCAATCTCCACATTTCAAACATAAAATCATTTAAGTTTTCACGATATAACCTGGCAAATCTCGGACTGTGGCATTTACTGCAAACCGACACCCACTGTTCTGATCTCTTTTTATTCTCAGGAGAATACACATCGAGACTATAATTCAATGGAGGAAGATTTATACCATGAGGATAATTTT
>MHZD01000020.1:16736-25935 GCA_001828645.1 Planctomycetes bacterium RIFOXYC2_FULL_41_27
GAACCGTGCCCATTCTCCATACACCCTTAATCACAGGGTTATGCGCAAATTTCCCATCTCCCTGATCAAAATGGCAGAACTGACATGTCGGTGTTCTATAATCCTTGCCTGGAACAATCTCTGCTAATGGCTTTTCCCAATCCCAGTGTTCTCCTTCGAGGTGATAAATATAACCCATTTTTGATTCACCATAAGATTCAGCATCCGGGTGATCAAAACCCATGTGACAATGCATACATGCCTCTGGCCTTCTACCTTCTGCTGCAGAAAATTTATGCCTTGAATGACAGATATTGCATCTATCTGTTGCATGACAAAGGTCGCAGCCAAACTGTGCTGCCGGATAACCTCTACGAAACATTTCAGGATACCAAGGTGGGATCACATTCGCTGCCAGACCTTCAATGTGGTTAGGACGACCACGCTCACCTTCTGACATAAATTCTATTGTTTGTTGAGGGTGACATTCACCACAATGTGCAGGTGTGGGCATATACAGTTCTTTATGATCCTTCCCGTGGCAATCGCTACAGGAAACTTCCTTAATCTCTCTGTCCAGCAATTTTTCTATTTGTTGTGTTTTTTCTGCAAACCTTGGGTTTTTCTTTGGATTTGCATGAGTAGAATCTCTCCAGTCATTCACAGACCCAGGGGTTACTTCTTCATGACATTTCACACAATCAGTTGGTTTGTATTTTTCCAATAGCTGATCATAATACGTCCCATCGGGTTTTACATAATGTCTCACTGGAAACCAGTACATTTGCAACGGTACGGGTTTATAGATATTCTGCCATGGCCCGGCGCCTTTCTCCAATCCGACATTCGTTGTAAACCAATCTTTCAGCGTATCATTGGGATACAAGATATCATAATAGCTCATAGCCTTTTTCTGCATCTCTTTAAGCTCTACTTCAGACTGCGCCTTGACGCTTCCAGCCTGCAAACTCCACATCAAAGGGGCGGCGAGTAAAATCGCGCCCAGTTTTAACAATTTCATTTTTTGCCTCCTACCCTTAAAAATAAGTTATTCTATTTAAAAACATAATTTACTATATTTTCTCATTAAGAATTAGCCTAATTTTTCTAGTAAATTTTTGGCAACGATTTTGAAGCATCACCTTTTTCAGTTAAACCTGTCTTGTATGGAGTCGTATGCTGCGGAAAAAACCATTCGTCATCGGCGCCTCTTTCCTGGAAAAATTTGAGGCGCATCTCATGGTTACGAGTGTGATGACAAGGACCGCAAATATTATACGGCGTCCCAAATGTGCCAACTTTGGCTATCTTTTGGCCTTCTAGCGCCTTCCCAATGTCCATAAAATAGCTAAATACTTCTCCCGCGCCATGACATGCCTCACAGGTAACCCCTTCTTCTGAATATCTTCCTGTGGTTTCATCGTATCCCGTTGTATGACATTTTAGACATGTCTTACGATATCCCTCGTTACCTGCAATATAATCAGGGGCTTCTTTCACAAGCTCAAATGTTTTAAACTTGATCCTCAGCCACCTCTCGACATGCGGTGATGTTAAACCTGTATGGCATTTAAGACACTTCTTACTTCCCACATAAATCGCCTTATCACCTGTAATACTGTACTTTTTAAAGTCTCCCATTCCCAATCTTTGATTAGGATCGCTTTCTTCCGGTGTCAGGTTTGCCAATTCACTCCAAAACTCGAACAGTGATTCAGCCGCAACTAATCTTTGCTCCATTTGTCTCTTATGATAATATATCCCTTTATGCGCAATTTTTTCATTTAACGCCCTTCCAATTCCGCCATGGCATACCGCGCATCCATATATATCAAAGGGAAATTCTTTTGCGTTAGGGTGTTTTTCCTTTAGTTTTTCCTCGTCGATATGACAGGTTATACACCGATCTACTTTATCACCATTTAGCCGTTTATCCCAACTATAATCACCTTTTAAGAGTATCTGCTTAACTTCATATACAGGTCTCTTCAAAGACGCAAGACGCCTACCCAGTAACTCTTTTTCTTTTGCTGAGGAGGCTGCTGAATATTCTTTCTCAACTTTTATCGCCTGTTCTTTATAATACTCCTTCTGATATTTTATCCACTTTGGACTAATTTCATCCTTAATCCACACCGAAGAGCCTATAAAAAACAAGGCGCTCAAAACAAAAAAAATCAACCTTTGTATGCTCATAATTCACCTGTTCTGAAAATACTTACAATTAAATATCCTCAAGTCAATTATATATTGATCCAAGGCGTAGCAATAATGTATTTTATACTAAATGAAAGCCTTAAAACCATCTTGATTACTGTGCCTATCATAGTCAAAAGCAACCCCATAATAAGCACGTACCTGACAATACCCATCTTATTAAAAAAGTCCCGATTCATCATCGCAGGAAGCACCAAACCACCAAAATAGAACCCCATCATGAGGACAATCCCTAGCGGTAATGGCATATTATGCAATGGCGGCGGAGTGGGAAAGTCATGCGTCCACTTTTCCCAAGGCCAGAAAAACGCCCAGAAAGGCCCTCTGAGCGCTGTGCCAATATATATCAGGACATACCAATAGATATAGCCAAGAGCAAATACTGTTACAGCAAATTTCCTTTCTTTAAATGTATAGTAACCATTCCCTTTAGGATTATTATCCAAATATGGAATAAGTATCAAACCCACAATAATAAGAGTTGGAAGCACAACACCAGCAAACCATGGATCAAAATAAACCAATGCCTCTTGCAAACCCAAAAAATACCACGGGGCTTTAGCCGGATTCTCGGCTTGCCCTGGATTCGACAATTCCCTGAGCGGAGCATCAACAACATACGAATAAAAAAGCAACCCAACCGTAACGAGAATTGCAGCAAGGAACTCCTTTGCAACCAGGGTGGGCCATGTAAAAACCTTATCGTCTTTAAATTCTACCAGTCCTTTTTTTTCCTCACTCACTTCCATGTATCCACTCCTCAGAAATATCTTCAATAAACTTTATGATAATTTGAGCAAACTATTACAACGGCCCCGAGATACCTCCATCTTTACGAATTCTCCAAAAATGCATCATCATCAATGCAGAAGCTATCACAGGTATTGCTATACAGTGCCATACATACGCACGCAATAATGCAGGGGCTCCTATTGTTGTTCCTCCTAGCAATGCAAAACGGATATCGTTATCTGCCCGCATGCCTAATATATAAGCAAACGGCCCTTCGTGGCCTAAAAGTGGCGTTGCACGCGCCATATTCGTACCAACAGTAATAGCCCAATATCCCAACTGATCCCAAGGCAACAGATATCCAGTAAAACTTAATAAAAGTGTGAGAACCAATAAGGTCACACCTATTACCCAGTTGAACTGTCTTGGTGGCTTATACGAACCTGTCAAAAACACTCGAAGCATGTGTACACTCACCGTGATCACCATGGCGTGCGCACCCCAACGGTGAGAATTTCTCAAAAACCTGCCAAACGGTACCACGTACATCAAATCAACCATATCTGCATACGCTCTATTAACGTCAGGAACATAATAAAACATTAACAGGATTCCTGTTATCGTTTCAAAAAGGAATAGAAAAAAAGTAATTCCTCCCATACACCAGGTAAAACGGATTTTTGTGCCATGCTTCCGTACCTTAGGCGGATGTATATGTAACCATATGTTACTTATGATTTGAAGAACCCTATTCCTGGGGGTATCCGCGTAACCATGGCGAAATACAGACTTCCAAATTTCATTGTCCGTAATTTTCTTTATTAAATCCGAAATTAATTTCATTTGAATATTCCTTTCTCCACATTACATTTTAAGCTATTCCCTCCCCACATAATTAAATTTTATCCTCCTATTCCTCCGTTTTTTCTATCGTTTTATTAATTTCCCCATTGGCTTTCCAAAGCACGCGCTTTGAGGATATTACTATTGCGTCGTAATTTTCTTCCCTCAAGTTAAATTCATTATCTGAATGGTAAATTCGGAATTAGAAACTGGTTCTGGCCTTTTTTAGCTATAGTCGTCTGTCTCATGCAAAAACTTTCTTAAAATAAATTTTTGAGAATAAATTAAACAATTAATTCTGTTTCAAGAGGCACGATTTTGCTTGTATCCACAACCAGCTTGCCAGCATCGTCGAGAACAATTTCAAAATGATTTAGAGGTCTTGGCGCAGGGCCGGCGAAGTTCACACCGTTTCGATAATATTTACTTCCGTGGCACGGACATTCAAAAATATTCTTTTCCTTCGAAAATTCTACCGCACACCCCAAATGTTGACACACCACAGAAATAGCCTTAAAACTATTGCCATCATGCACAACAAATATCTTCCTTGCCTTTAGGGTAGTTACAGAATTTTCAGGAAAGGCATTTGGATTCCCGACAGCAAATCGTGGTGAAGGCTCGAAAAGCACTTTGGGATAAAAGAAACCCTTGTATCCGAGAATTTGTGATACATACGCCCCTAACGTGGCAAGAAACATTGCCCATCCTGCTAATGTCAGAAAATTCCTCCGTGAGACGGTAAACCAAATTCCCCCCTCTTTTTCTGATGTGCTGCACTTATTTTTATCTTTCGTTTCCATGACACAACCCTCCCGCATTAAAATCTTTATTCGAGATTTCTCTTCACAAATGAGTCAAGTTTTTAAATATAACAACAGAAACCACAGATTTCACAGATAAAAATACCAATTCATATAATCTGTGCAATCTGTAGTTCCAAACTCGTTTATCGGTCTGAGGCTTTGCCTCGTTAAAATTTTTAATAAGTATCAATCACAAATTTCGAATAAATAACGGTAACTAAGTTGGCAAATTCCATTCCTCATTTTAAAACAACATACAATATATAAAATATATACCTTAGTTGTTTATTTTTACTCTACTATGAAAATCAGGGATACTGAACTTTATTACGGAATTTCTGTACAACATTTCTTTATTGAAATATACATTGCAGCTTCGGAAATAATGTTAATACAATCGAGAATTTCAGGTGGGCATCCTGTGGCAATTTACACTTTCATGCCTGCCTGTGCGTAGCATGCAGACAGGTGTGTTTTACTGGTCTGAGGCTTTGCCTCGTTAGTCTTATTCTTTGATATAAATAGCTAAATATTGCACACAATTCCCAATTTTTTGATTTTATTTTTATCGATAAAAAAAGTCAAGAATATTTTACTTAACTATAATATACTTTCATGAATATACTTTCATGCTTTTTTTATCAATAGACGATAAGCTCCTTCCATATTCTCTACTTTTACGATCTTATGACCTTCTTCCTTCACACTTCGAGGAACACTTCTAATCGGTTCCCCATCATCTAGTAGTACTTCCAACACCTGACCCGAATCCATCATTTCAAGTTTTAACTTTGTCTTCACAAAATTAATAGGGCAGAGTACTCCTCTTAAATCAATATGGTCATCAGGAACAAGCTTTTCATCATCTACCATTTATAAAATTCTCCAACAGAAAAAATATTTATAATCAATATTTTCAAATGCCTCTGTAACAGGATGAGACATTACAACAATCTCTTTAACATAACTTTATTTCTTCTTCTTCGAATTGCTTCTTTTCTTCGTTAAAGACCCAGGATCTGATATCAATCGGTTCTCCCTTCTCCACAGTTGCAATCATATAAGAATACCCGACCCATGCATGCTCTGTATCGTAAGCAGAGGGAATTGCAGGATGGTCTGGATGGGAGTGGTATATGCCTATGATTTGAAGCCGTTTTTTAGATGCTTCCTTATCAATCTTTACAAACTCTTTACCTTCTATTTCATATCTGTTGTGAGTTCTTTCTGCATTCTTATTTTGCACAGGACAGACTTCAACCACCTTTTTTTCTAATGTATCCGTGCCAATTAAAAGCCCACAACATTCAGAGGGATAACTCTTTTTTACCTGATCCTTTATAAAATGAAGCTTATCATTATCAATACTTAGCAAAACCTGACTCCCAAATATTCTAACAAACCTTATTATATACGCCTGCCCAAAAACTCGTACTCAGATAACGGTCGCCCCTGTCAGGAAAGATTGTAACAATCAAACCTCTGTCAATTTCACTCGCCACTTTCATTGATGCCACTAATGCTGCACCTGAAGAATATCCAACAAAAAACCCCTCTTCAGATGCAAGGCGCTTGACGGCTACATAGGCATCTTCCGTTTCCACCATCATTTTTCTGTCCGGAAAATGATCGTCATATATACCAGGGACAATCGAAGTAGACATATGTTTCATACCTTCCAATCCATGAATAGGAGTCGATGGTTCAACCGAAATCACCTGAATGTCATGATTAAATTCCTTCAGTCGCCGACCTATTCCCATAAGAGTACCGCTTGTCCCCAGACATGCAATAAAATGGGTTATCTCACCTCCCGTTTGCTCCCATATCTCCACTCCGGTAGTTTCGTAATGCGCCTTCCAATTTGAAGGATTATTGTACTGATCGGCATAAAAATACTTTGAAGGTTCTTCACTCACAAGCCTCTTCGCCTCTATCATAGCGCCATCCGAACCCAGCAACGGATCAGTAAATACAATCTTCGCCCCAAAGGCACGCACAATTTTCTTGCGTTCCTCACTAACGTTTTTAGGCATTACTAAAATTACTTTGTATCCCTTCGAGGCGCCAATGAGCGCATAAGCAATACCCGTATTTCCTGATGTGGAATCCACAATAATTTTGTCTTTGTTTAATCTCCCCGATTTTTCACCATCTTCTATAATTCTCAATGCAGGACGGTCCTTAACAGAGCCTCCCGGATTGAGCCATTCTGCCTTGGCATATATTTCCACGTCCCTATCCTCTGACACGTTGGTAATTCTATTAATCCTTAAAAGAGGGGTATTCCCAATCCTATCCGAAATTGAGCTTTTGGATATCCGCTTTGATATGCACTTCGAATTTTTTATTACCGTACCGGCCACGACTCTACCTTTTGTTCATTATATAAATAACTGTGTTTCCGCACCATCAGCTATTTCTAAAAGAGTAGTTAATCCGAGGATATCATCCACCCTGGATTTCACCTTAGCCTCTTCCAATTCCATTAGTTTCACGGCTGCTGTGCACGCATAAACCTTTAAATTCCCCGCCCTTCTTACCTCATGAAGTATTTCATTGAGAGAAATTGGATTAATCTCCTGTATACGTTTTGATAATCGTCCACCCTCTTCACCAAACTCAGCAGATAATCGTGTAACATCAAACTCATCGTTCACAAATCTCTTCAACGCCCAGAAAAAAAGGAAAACATACGTTTCTCTTCCCATCGAGGCCGCTGTAATGGCCAGAGTAATGATCTGATAAAGTTTATCGTAAGTGCCGCTATGGGCAAATATGACGAATTTTTTTTTGTCCTTCATTATCGGGATTGTTTGTTGTTGGATATTTCCTCTATATTTTGTTATCCGGGTATCGTGAAAAATATCTTGCCTGCAATTGTCAAAATATTATCGGTAAGACACACATCAGGTCTTTACGAGTGCACTAACTACTTCTTTTTTATACTTATCCAAGCCTACACGAGCTATCACAGTACCAATTCTTTCCTTCGGCTTACCGTTCTCTTTATACCATTTCAGGGTTGCAGAAATAAAATCGTTAACCTTACTATCTGGCAGGAAATTGGACACTTGGTCTGCTTCTCGCGGATGTCTTCCATGTTTTCCCCCAGTACGTACCAGCCAACCCTTCTTCTTATCCTTCCAGGCATCTGTCGGACATGCCCTGATACAATCACCGCAGTACACACATTTAGATTCGTCAAACATTGGCCTACCCTCTTTGTCAGATACTATCGCACCTTCCTGACAGGCCTTGGCACACAAGGTACATCCAGTACATAAATCTTTGTTCCATACCGGATATACCACACCCTGAAATCCTAAATCCATCTCCCTGGTTCTTGTACAATCAATTGGACAACCGGAAAACCCGATTTTAAACTTATGATGACAGGGAGTACCAAAAAACTTCTCATCGACTTCCAATGCCTTGGTTTGTGTATCCATAATTCCATTAGGATTATACTCACAGCCTCCACACGCCGTAGGTACTCTGACTCTTGGACCACAGGATGCGACCTTTTGCCCTACTGTAGCCAACTCCTTCACTACGGCATCAAAGTCATCAATATGAACACCAATAATTTCTACCGATTGCCTGAAGCTCAGATGGCAGTACCCCATTCTGCTATATTTCTTAGCAACTTCTGCAACCTTTGTCAGCTTTTCCGGTGTAATCCTTCCACCGGGAACCTTCAGTCGGACGGTAAAGAGGTCTTTTTGAGTCTGTTTTATAAAACCACCTGATTTTAATTCATTAAGGTCGATTCTCTGTGTAACAGTCTTTTCAGCCATTCAAGCTCCTAACCTGGACAAACCAGTACCAAAGGATTTAACAATCTTACATCTCACATTACATTTAATTTTATCTTATCAACTCACAAAAAATCTTGCAAGGAAAAAGAAGTCTATAGGCCTTGTCGACTTATTTCTCCTTAAGAATTTTGCATCAGTCTAAACCATCGCACAGCAAGAAAAACATAAATTCCATTTTTTATCACCCCAGGCATTCCTTTGCGTTCTTTGCGTCTTTGCGGTGAATTTTTTCAGAAATAATCCCTAAAATCTTCTTTTTCGCCTCAGACATGCCCTTCTGCTTAATAATCTCGAGTATGTCAAGCCCTGCTACACGCTGCAAAATATCACGTCTTATTGATTCGTCAGAAACCTCAGAAAGTATCTTTCTCCTCGTTTCTGATAAGAGTTTTGCAAATTCACCATACTCATCCCCAAACTGTTTTTCCAAACTCTCTCTGATATTCCGCGCCAGCGCCGGACTTGCCCCACCGGTTGAAATACTAATGCTCAGATCACCACGATTAATGGTTGCCGGCACTATGAACGAACAAAATTCAGGTCTATCAACAACATTAACCAGAATGCCCCTCTTTACCGCATCATAATAAACTTTTTTATTTACCTCTTCATCATCAGTAGAGGCAACTACAACCCACGCCCCATTCAGAAATCCCTCTTCATATTTCTGCTGAATCTTTTCAATCCCTGTTTCATTTTCCATTTCAGGACAAAATTCTGGAGACACCACCGTTACCCGTGCACCCGCTTCTTTTAAGCTGCACACCTTACGCCAGGCGACATTACCGCCGCCAACCACCA
>MHZD01000021.1:0-5249 GCA_001828645.1 Planctomycetes bacterium RIFOXYC2_FULL_41_27
GTGATCAAATACATTCTAAACCAGGAGGAGCATCACAGAAAGAAAACTTTTAAGGAAGAATACATTGACTTTCTGAAGAAATATGAGATTAAGTATGATGAAAAATATTTGTTTGAATGGATAGAATAAACAGGTCGCTCCTATGGAGCTAAATACATTATTCGCATTCAATGCTACAAACAGTTGGCTCCGATGGAGCCAGAGGCTAACATAGGTAACATGACAGCCTTACCAGGGGCGATCTGTTTGGAGAAATAAAATTACCAATAAGAGGAAGCCCCATGAGGGTAACCTGTTTGTAGATGAAAGATAATAAACCGATAAGCCCAAAAGGGGCAGCCTGTTTGTAAGGGAAAAAAAGAAAATAACAATGTAGCCCCGGTAAGGGCGATCTGTTTGTATTAGTGGATTTTATTTTATGATGGTTCTTTCTCCCAGCCGCCGCCAAGCGCCTTGTAAAGGATGACGAGGTTCAGTGATACGGTGCGTTCGCTTTGGACAAGCTCATCCTCAGACCTGTAAAGTGAACGCTCGGCATCGAGCACGTTAAGGAAATTTGCCAGTCCTCTGGTGAACAATTCACTGGCCAGGTCTACGGCACGTTGGTTTGCATTTACCGCTTCGGAAAGGTTCTGGTGGCGTACGTATTCCGTAGTATATGCAACAATAGCATTTTCCACGTCTTCGAGGGAGGCCAATACGGCTTTTTCATAGCTTAGTAATGACTGCTCCTGCCGTGCATTTTGCACTTTTATGTTTGCCCGAATGCGACCGGCTTCAAATATGGGCCAGCGTACCGTTGGCCCGATTGACCAGAAACGACTTTGGGCGAGTGAAAAGGCATTCAGGTTTTCGGTCTGTAGTCCAAAATCTCCGGTCAGGGAAAACTTTGGAAATAAATTCGCAGTAGCGACACCGATCCGGGCAGTTGCCGCTGCCAGTTCACGTTCTGCGCGGCGGACGTCGGGTCGACGGCGCAAGAGATCGGAAGGCAAACCAACCGGCACCACTGGAGGTGCATGTGGAATTGAAGCTTCCTTTGATAACTCTCCTGACAAATTTCCTGGTTCTTGTCCCAGCAACATTCCAATACGGTGGATGGCCTGTTTCATCGAATTTTCAAGCAAAGGTATTTGTGATTGTGTGGTAGCCAGCAATGCTTCAGCCTGGACTGCGTCGAGTTCGCTGGACAGTCCTGCCTTATATCGTGCACGGGTAATCTCCACCGTTTCCTGTTGGACTTTAATGTTTTTGCGTACAATTTCCAGTCTGCGCTGAGAGCCTCGAACCTCGATATAATTTCGGGCTACTTCCGCAAGCAATGTAATCAATACATCGCGTTGATTTTCTACTGCAGCGTCAATGTCTGCTCTTGCAGCCTCAATGGCGCGGCGCTTGCCGCCGAACAGGTCGATCTCCCAACTTGCATCAAAACCTGCCTCATACAGGTCGCGTTTTACTTTAGCGTTTGGTGGAATCGTGGAAATACCCATACTGCGGCGGCTGCGAGAGTATGACGCAGAGGTGTTTGCCGATGGCCACAGATCGGCTGCAACAACGCCGCTCTGGAATCGTGCCTCGCGTACGCGCGCTTCGGCGACGCGCAGATCGAGATTTGATTTAACTGCACGAGTGATAAGGGAATCGAGCACAGGGTCGTTAAATGCCTTCCACCACTGAACGATTGATGCAGGTTTAGCTTCTCCTTTCTGTTGAAGTTCGCTCCATGATTCTGGCACGGATACTTTTGGAGTAGAATAGTTTGGACCTACAGCACAGCCAACAATGTAAAACATCAAGCCGCACGATAAAAGTATCGGAAATACAATTTTTAGGTGCGATATTATGATTAGCCGATCGCAAATAAAATTTGCTCCTGGTGTAAGTATGCTTGTTTGCTGTTTCATATTATTCGTGGCTTTGCCCCGTTTGTTTTGCCTGTTCAATTTGTGAAATTGCGCTGGATTTTTGGAGCTGGTCTGGTGCCTCAATATAAACATCCATCTGTTGACCGGCGAATATTGGCAGGTCAGTTTGTGCGATGCTGTAAATGACCTGCAGCACACGCGTGTCTACACGCTCAATACTGTCGCCGGTGAGTGACTTTTTAGGGACGATATACGGCTCAAAACGCACAAATTTCAAGTCCGTTTTGATTTCTTTATTGCCACGCAGAAAGGCAACCGCCGGTGCGCCGGTGCGAACGCGCCAGGCATCATTTTCATCTACGTCAACGCGAACGTTTAATGGTTCGACGTTGCCGAGGAGGATAAGTGGTGTTTGAATAATCCCCGCCGGGGCGAACTCGCCGGGGTGGATTTTCAATTGCAATACTTTGCCATCGACAGGGGCACGCACGACAATTCGATCCAGGTTGGTCTCGGTTTCTCTTATTTGTGCCATCGCAGAAACGACGTCAGCCTTTGCCTGGGCAAGTTTTGCTTTGGCGATTTGTACTGCATAACGACGACGGTCAAGTTCCTCAACGCTGATTGCCCGTTTATCCGTGATACTTTCAGCCAGCGCCAGTTGATTTTTTACATCTGACAGCGATGCCTTAGCTACTTTTACGGTCGTATTGGAGACATGGAGCGCTGCCCGCCGGATTGTTAGTTGAGCCATCAAGTCGCGGTCGTCGAGCTTGAACAGTGGATCGCCAGTTTTAACTTTGCTGCCAACGGAGATGTAAATCCCGGAAACGACGCCTGGAACGAGTGTGCCGATTGCAATATTTTCGGTATTGGCCTCCACAATGCCGGTGCCAGCCACGGACGATTTAAATGGTGGCGCTGCCGGGTCAACAAACGGTAGAGCAGGAGGAATGGTTTTGCTGCCGCTGATGACCGTCAGCACCGCGAATCCAAGTCCAAGAACGGCCAGGACAGGAAGTAAGTATTTTCTAATCATGGGAACCTCCTAATTTAATTGTATAGGAATTTTCATTTTATTTATGCGGGTTATACGATGTATGGCATAGAGAATCCCCCTTAAAAAAGGGGGTTAGGGGGTTGTAAAATAACCCCGGAAAAAACACAACCCCCTAAATCCCCCTTTATTAAGGGGGACTGCGTAGGCCTAATTCAATTTTTCATTTAACCGAAAATCACGTGAGTCCGATACACTGATGATATGACCGTCATCCATTTTAGCGATGCGATTCGCAAATTCGAATATGCGCGAGTCGTGAGTGACTACGACCAATGCGCGATCAACCCCGACAACCACTTCGTGTAAAAGTTCCAAGACCTTATGGCCTGTTTCGTGGTCAAGCGCACTGGTTGGTTCATCGCATACAATGAATTTCGGGTTGTGCACCATTGCCCGGGCGATAGCAACACGCTGCTGTTGACCGCCCGATAACTCACTGGGTAGTGAATGGGTGCGATCGCCTATCCCGACCAGGTTAAGTATTTCCCGCGCCCTCTCCAGTGCATTGCGTCGTTTAACCCCATTGATCAGCAGAGGGGCAGCAACATTTTCTGCGGCTGAAAGTGTTGGTATCAAATTGAACAACTGAAAAACAAATCCGATATTCTGTCCCCGAAACCTCGCTTTCTCACGATGGCTCATGTGTTTGAAATCATGTCCAAACACCATACATTCACCTTCGTCTCTTTCAAGAACGCCGGCGACGATAGAGATCAGAGTGGTCTTGCCACTGCCTGACGGTCCGACCAGCATCATCATTTCACCCGTTTTTACTTCCAGGTCAATGCCGCGCAGGGCGCGTACCTTGGTCTCGCCGCTGCCATACGTTTTGGTTACGCCTTTGCATCGTACTGCAATGTTATTCATAACATATCCTAACCTGAACGAGTCGGAAGAGTCCCTGAATGAGAATTTACGATTTTAGATTTGGGATTTAATAAAATTGTAAATCGTAATTCGTAAATCGTAAATTTTTGCTAAAAATGTCAAAATATTTTTTGTAAGAAATTAGCTCTTGAAAACAATTGCCGGCTCCAGTCGTATTACCTTCCACATGCTGAGGACGGCCGAAGCAGCGCAGATTAACGTGACAGCAGTTGCACTGGCGGACAGAAGCTGCCAGGGGAATCGGAAGGAGAGTTCGGTGCTTCCTGACAGAGTGCCGAAAACGGAGGCTGCACCAACTCCAAGTCCATACCCGATGCTGCCAACCATTGCTGCCTGCAGTAAAATCATTCGTAACAACGTGACATCTGAAGCACCCATGGCTTTAAGTGTTCCAAAGTAACGGATGTTGTCCAGGGTGAAGTTATAGAAAGTTTGCCCGGCAATGGCGACACCGACAATGAAACCAAGCACTACGGTGACGCCAAAATTGATAGGGATACCGGTGTACTTCATAAAATAGCGGACGGTAAGCTTTTTAAATTCATCCCTCGTATAAGCGGCAAGACCGGTTACCTGTCGAATACGATGACATAGAATGTGCGTATCCTGGCCCGGCTTTGCCTTGACCAGCACAAAGGTCATCAGTTTGCGTTCGCGTGGTGCAAATATGGTTGCCCGCGAGTATGTGGTGTAAATGACCGGTTGAGATTGGAACGTCCTCGTTACCTTGCAAACCCCAACAACTACGGCGCGATGGTCATTCAGTTCCATCGTATCTCCAATTTTTAAGGGTTCACGTCTTCCGTCAGGCATGACCCTGGCGAGTCTGTCCTTGACACTGAAGCTGTCAACGATAATGGCGTCGCTGCGGCGCAGATCGGACAATTGCCCTTGCAGCATCTGAGGAGGACCGCCGATCAGGGTTTCGTCGTCAAGACCGACAACGTTACACGTCTGGAAAGTCCCGTTGGGAAGCCTGGCCTTCAACAGCCCTTTGTACATGGGGACTGCCCATGCGACGCCTTCCACGCTCCGGACCCTGAGTACTTCCGTTTCCTTCAGAGGTTTAAGGTCGTCAATGTACTGCACCTTCGGGTCCATCACCCATATATCGGGTAGTGTCGTGTCGGTAAGGAATCCAAACGTGCGTGTCATTAGACCCAGGAAGATGGCAGATTGTTGGGTAATGAGCAGTGATGCAAACATCAGCCCCATGATAATGCCCAGGTATTTGGCTCGATCACCGATAAGCATTTTTAAAGCAATGAAATTCATTTTTTCTTCGACTCCAACTGTTTTTTAAATTCTTTCATAGCGCCAAGCGAAAAGCCGGTTATGTGGTCGGCCAGCCGGTCGACGTCCTTAAGAGTATATTTCTGGTTAGGATACAAACGGTTTACCACAGGCCTTGCATGATGGTAAAAAACGCATTG
>MHZD01000021.1:5304-5487 GCA_001828645.1 Planctomycetes bacterium RIFOXYC2_FULL_41_27
AGCGCTGGTTGGTTCAAACATCTCCCGTGACATCAGTTTGCCATGCCAGGCATGGCGGCCTTCATCGAAGATGCGAAGAAGGAGCGAGCGAACAAATGCCTGCAATCGCTGTTCAAGGGTTGCGTCGCCGCGAAGACCAAGCTGCGGCGGATACTTTTCACAGGCGCACTGATGGGCATATTG
>MHZD01000022.1 GCA_001828645.1 Planctomycetes bacterium RIFOXYC2_FULL_41_27
GAAAGATCAGTAAAAGGGTTATTGGGGCAACAATTTGTAAGCGCTTTCTGGCAGAAATCATCTGCTCAAACTGTCCCCCCCATGACATCCAGTAGTTGGCGGGGATGTTGACACCTTCTTCGATCTTTCTTTCTGCCCCCTTAACAAACGAACCTATGTCGCGACCACGCACGTTTGCCGTTACAACAACACGGCGCTTGCCATTTTCCCTGCTAATTTGATTGGGACCTGGTTTAATGTTAAATTCTGCAATAGCGCCAAGCGTTATGTAGCCGGGCCGTTTGCTTTCCTCTCTTAAGGCTGCTGACAATAAACCGGTGTGTGGTATACCTCCGATATCAGGTAGTGGGATTGGCAATCTCTTGATCGCTTCTATATTACTGCGCATATCATCCGGCAGGCGAACCATGAGTTCAAACCTCCGGTCACCCTCAAAAACCGCACCAGCGCTTTTTCCTCCTACCGCTATCTCTATTACATCCTGCACATCGGAAACGTTAAGGCCGTATCGTGTCATTTCTTTCCGGTTCATCTGGATTGTCAGTACCGGCAGCCCTGTTACCTGCTCCACTTTGACGTCCGATGCCCCTGGAATTGTTTCGAGGACTCCGGCTATTTTTTCCCCGGTCTCAAGCAGAACCTCCATGTCGTCGCCAAATACCTTTACTGCCAGGTCACTGCGCACCCCTGCGATAAGTTCATTAAAACGCATCTGGATTGGCTGGGTAAATTCATAATTATTTCCAGGGATTTTTTTCAAATGATCTTCAATCTCGTGTACCAAATCGTCTTTTGGTCTGTGCGGGTTTGGCCAGCTTGACCTGGGCTTGAGCATGACAAAGGTATCGGCCACGCTTGGCGGCATAGGATCAGTTGCAATCTCCGCGGTTCCTATCTTGGAAAATACGTTATCCACCTCAGGGAATTCTTTTATCTTCTTCTCAAGGACATGCTGCATTTCCACTGCTTGCGACAGGCTTGTCCCGGGGATGCGCAGGGCATGTATCAGGAGGTCTCCCTCATCTAAACTCGGTAGAAATTCACTTCCCATGCGCGTTGCTAAAAGTCCACTGAGAATAACAAGCACACTCGCAGTTGTAATAACGAATACCCGATTCTGCATGGCAAGATTCACGATGGGAGTGTATCCCTTCTTGGCCCATCGCATGAGGATGTTTTCTTTTTCAGAAAGTCTTCCCGAAAAGAATAACGCCACAGCGGCCGGAACAAAGGTGACAGAGAGAATCATTGCGCCGATCAGGGCAACAATGACGCTGAATCCCATAGGATAAAACATCTTGCCCTCGATTCCTCTCATGCTCAAAATGGGTAAATAGACAATCATAATAATTAGTTCACCGAACATGGTTGCCTTCCGTACTTCCTTTGATGCGTCAAATACAACATCGAACCGCTCTGCACGGCTAAGTAATCGCCCAAGCTTATGTTGTTCCTCCGATAGTCTGCGGATGCAATTTTCAACAATTATTACAGCGCCATCGACAATGATTCCAAAATCAAGAGCTCCGAGGCTCATCAGGTTTGCACTTACTTTGTTACTCACCATTCCGGTAATGGTGAACAACATGGACAACGGAATAACCAGTGCAGTAACGAGCGCCGCTCGGATATTGCCTAAAAAGAGAAACAGGATCGCTATTACGAGGAGAGCGCCTTCGGCCAGATTCTTCTTCACCGTATGGATTGTCTTATCCACAAGAGTTGTGCGGTCATATATGGTTCTGGCAACGATACCTTCTGGTAGTGTGCGGTTAACTTCGGCCATTTTGTCGGCCACACGCCTGGAAACCGTCCGGCTATTTTCACCCATGAGCATAAAGACCGTACCGAGAACAACCTCTTTCCCATTTTCAGTGGCAGCGCCTGTACGGAGTTCCTTCCCAAGCAAGACCTCTGCTACTTCCTTGATATAAATTGGAATGCCTTTGTGGCTGCCAATGATAATATGCCGAATATCCTCAATATCGGCCACTTGTCCAGGGGCCCTGATCAAATACTGCTCTCCGCTGTGCTCGATATACCCCGCACCCACATTGGCATTATTCCTGGCAAGGGCTTGAAAAACATCATGGAACGACAAACCGTAGGCAATCAGTTTGTCCGGATAGGGAGTTACATGATATTGTTTTTCATAGCCGCCAATGGTGTTTACCTCGGTAACGCCGGGAATATTACGTAACTGAGGCCTGATAACCCAGTCTTGAACGGTTCGCAAATCGGTAGATGTGAAAGGTATCCCATCCTGCTTCAAAGCGCCAATTTTAGGCTCGACAGTCCACATGAAGATCTCACCAAGACCGGTGGCAATAGGTCCCATAATCGGTTCAATAGCAGGTGGCAGTTTTCCTTTAATTTCCTGGATACGTTCGTTGATTAGTTGGCGGGCAAAGTAAATATCCGTTCCATCCTGGAAAATGACCGTTACCTGTGAGAGTCCATATCGTGAGAGCGAGCGTGTTTCTATCAGACCCGGTAAACCAGCTATCGACGTTTCTATGGGGAATGTAATACGTTGCTCGACCTCGAAAGGAGAGTATCCCGGAGTCTCCGTATTAATCTGTACCTGGACGTTGGTGATATCAGGTACGGCATCGATGGGGACTTTTTGGTAGTTATACATACCCAAAACTGCAACTGCCAGAGTTGCCATAAGGACGACCCATCGGTGGTGGATAGAAAATTTTAAAATTCGTTCAAGCATATTTAGTTGAAAGTTGTAGGTTGAAAGTTTTAAGTTATTTTTTATGTGTTTGTAATAATGATTGTTCTAATCCATAAAGCATTTTTGAACACTCTTCATATTGACTGCCAAAGATATTTAACTTTTCGTTACTCAAATATCTTTTTGCATTTGCTACTCTTAAATGATGTATAGTTTCCCTGATTTCACCTTGTGACCGGCTAATTCCTTCTAAATAAATATTCGTGTGCTTATTACCAAAACCTTCGGATAAATTTGCTGGAGCAGAATTAGATGAACGTCTTAATTGAGAACCTAATTCATACAACTCAAATTTTGGAAAAGTCATCGTCAATTCATGAACTTCTAATACCAGTTGGAATAATTTTTTATATACCTCTAAATCTTCTACTTTCATAAAATACCCCCTTAAACTGACAACTAAAAACTGACAACTAACAACTTTCAACTTTAATCTGTACACGTTCAGTGCTCATGTGTTGCCCCTGCCTTACCCAGATCAGCCTTGAGAATAAAGCTGTTATGGGCAACGTATCGCTCACCCAGAGAAAGACCGTGTAATACCTCCACCCATTGTCCATCGTTTCGCCCTAATTCCAACGGACGGACCTCAAATAGATTACCGTACTGTACAAATACGACTGACCAATCACGATACGTTTGGATCGCATCCACGGGGACTGCAACAGATACCGTTACTTCCTCCTGAACAATTTCAACGGTTACAAAGAGGCCGGGACGCCAGTGTCCTTCCGTATTCTGTACTACAACTCTTCCCCTTGCAGTCCGAGTTTGCTCACCGACGAGTGGGCCGAGATACGTCAGCGTACCATCCGCCTTCAGACCCAATGCCTCAGACTTTACGGTAACGGTTTGCCCGATTTTTACTACGTTCAAGTCCTTAGTATACACTGTAACTTCAACCCAAACGTTTGAAAGGTCTGCAAGGACAAAGATGTCGGCATCCTCCTTAACTGATTCTCCAACCGAGATGTGTTTTTCAATGACCATACCATCAAATAGTGCACGCACCTCGTACCTAGTAAGACTTCTATCTGTCTTGTCTGAAACTGTGTCCAGATCAGTTTGTGAAAGTCCTAAGGCCAGTAATTTTTGCTTAACTGTTTGCAAATTTATTTCCTCTTCCACCAGCGCCTGACGGCTGGCGAGATAGTCTTTTTCTGATGAAATCTTCTCTTTCCAGAGACGTTCCTTCCGGTCAAATGTTGCTCGGGTGAGTTCCACTCGTTTAATAGAAGCAATATATGCGCTCTTAAGTTCTGCCAGTTCCCGGCTGTCCAGAACGGCAATAACCTCACCATGATTAACTGTATCACCCTGATTTTTGTATACCGCAGTTACTACTCCTGAAAGCCGTGGTACGACGTGCACCACCTTATCGGCGTTGAGCTTAACCTCGCCTGGCAGTTCAATGACAGTTTTCATTTGAACAGGACCGGCAGTTTCAACGACTATTCCTGCGCTTTGTACTGCCTCAGGAGAGAGTTCGACCCTTCCTTCCACCTGTGAATATTCCCATCGATAAGTTTTCCCTTTCCGTTCTGCTAATACCTTAACATCAAAAGAGTGCGGTTCTTCAATAACCTTGTCACCACACAGATACTCACCCTCTCTCCGGAAATTAATCACTTCCACTCTGCCACCGAGCCTATGTAATTCTATGGTCAGCTTTACTTCGTCAGGGTTAACCGCTTTTCCTCTATCAAATGCATAGACTCTGAACTGGGGAGGAACACCCCGTTCATAGATTGTAATCTCAACCTGAAAATCACCCTCTGACAATAATCTGCCCCCATGAGGCCCCTTCTCGTAATCTTCGTCCTCATGTTCCATCACTTCATCTTCGTGAGATATTCTCATTGTTTTTTCCATGTGTAAAATAACAAAGGCCAGAACAATTCCTACTAGAACAACAATGCCAATTGCATAATACTTTTTAAAATGAATTACTGAGTTTTTCATATTTTTACCTCAAAAGTCTCAGTCCATTTGCTATGACAAGCAACCCGCCTATCTCGTTAATCAGGAGCCCGGATACAAGGCCAATCCAGCCACACAGGGCTACTGGTACCAGGAAGATGATGATGAGAAGGGAGACGATGATATTCTGCCGGATAATCTTTACTGCCCTTTGACTCAGTTTTATTATATATGGAATTTTTAACAGGTCATCAGATATAAGTACAAAGTCGCTGGTCTCAATGGCTATATCAGTACCGGCTGCTCCCATAGCAACCCCAACATCTGACTCAGCCATGGCGGGGGCATCATTGACCCCGTCTCCCACCATGGCAATACAATGATATTTTTCCTTCAGTTTCTTTACTGTCCCTACCTTATCTTCCGGGAGCAATCTGGCATAATATTCATCAATATTCGTCTCTCTGGTAATGGCATCGGCAGTTCCCTCATTATCGCCCGTAAGCATGATAATCCTTGCAATCCCCATATGTTTTAACATCTGGATGACACTTTTTGCTTCTGCTCTTATTCTATCAGCTACGGCAATAATTCCGAGAGGTTCCTCCCGGGTCCCTAACAACACAACCGTTTTACCTTTCTTTTCTAACTCAGTGATTTGAACTTGAATCTTATCTATGGGAATTGAATACTCTGAAAAAAGTCGTTTATTTCCGATAAAGTATTCAGAAGTACCTATTTTTGCCTTTATCCCCATCCCAGTCAGTGATTCGAAGGCGTCCACTGTATGAAGATTTAATCCTCGTTCCCTTGCCTGGCTTACAATAGTTTCCCCCAAAGCATGCTCAGAGTAACTCTCGATATTGGCAGCCAGTTGCAGTATTGTTTCCTCTGTCTGATTATTAAAAGGGATGATGTCGGTAACGGATGGTTTCCCGATGGTAATTGTTCCTGTCTTATCGAAGGCGATGGCCTTTAGTTTTTCAGCAATCTCTAAATAAACCCCTCCCTTTACCAATACCCCGTGCCGAGCCGCATTCCCAATAGCCGCAACCACTGCAACAGGCACTGAAAGGGCAATACCACAGGAACAGGATACAACGAGAACCACCAATCCCCTATAGAACCAGTAAGAAAATCCACCCCACAGCAATGGAGGAACTATCGCCACAGCAAAGGCCAGGGCAAACATTGAAGGGGTATAATACTTTCCAAATCTTTCACCAAAGCGCTGATAGCTGGATTTTCTTGCCTGTGCCTCTTCCACCAGATGAATTATCTTTGCGAGGGTGGTGTCCTTAGATAACTTTGTTACTGCCACTTCCAGGACGCCCCTTTGATTGAAAGTACCTGCAAAGACATCGTCTCTCTCCTTCTTTTCTACAGGGATCGATTCACCAGTAATAGGAGATTGATCAACACTGGAGTAGCCCTTTATGACCTTTCCATCCAGGGGTATCTTTTCTCCTGGCCGTATGATTATACTGTCAGAAACCTCTACTTCTTCTACGGGTAAAATCACTTCTCTCCCGTTTCTCCTGACCAGTGCTTCTTTCGGTGCCAGTTCCATGAGCATCTTTACGGCACCTCTTGATTTGCTTACGGTATAAATCTCCAGGATATCACCTAACAAATAAATAAACACTAACATAGATGCCTCTTCCCATAATTCAAGCGTTACCGCCCCTATAGCCCCTGTGACCATTAAGGTACGGATATTAAGGGTAAAGATTTTTAAGGCATTGAATGCCATCTTCGCAGGGTAATAACCGCCGGTAATAATGGCTATACTATGAAAAATAAGAGTTATTATTCCCTTCCATCCAAGTTTTTCTAATACAAAGGCTGTTAAGGTAAAGAGACCGCATACTGAGAGGGCTATAATCCTCTTTTCCTTCCACCAGGCAATTTTGGGCTCGGTTTCCTTGACAACAGACGCCTTCAATCCCGTTTCTGCAACACTCTTGATGATTTGTTGGATTGAAATTAACGAAGGGTCATAAACAACTTTTACCCCCTGAGTCGCAAGGTAGATTTCGAAGTTTTTTATCCCGGAGAGAGACTTCAACTTCTTCTCGATAATCGTCACCTCATCCTGACAATCCATTCCCTCGATAATCAGTTTATGTGTTTCAATATGTTCGTTTATCATTATGTCTGTATCTTAAGTTTGCCTACGCAGTCCCCCTTACTAAAGGGGGATTCAGGGGGTTGTGTTTTTTCTGGGCTATCCCCGTTTTCACGAGGACAAGTTTACAACCCCCTCGCCCCCTTTTCTAAGGGGGATTTTCTATGCCATACATCGTATAAACCGCATAATTAAAATGAAAATTCTATACAATCAAGCTACGATAAAATTGGATTATTTTATCATTGTTCTACACTCCAAGTGGGATAGTCACGTTTGAGTATTTTGGCGATAGCCAGCCATTTTCTCAACTCTTTCGCAATGTTCTCAGAGGTAATAGGCGCCATTCTTATTGGTCGGATTTTGGCTGGTGTTGTAAGTACATCTTCCGATTCTTTGGCGAGTTCGAAAGAAGATGTCGGGTCTTTTCCGATAAATTGTTCGATAAAATCTTTGTTAATCACTGGTTGTCCAGTACAATCTTTGGGATTTTTAACAATATGAATCTCTTGAATCATAATAGTGCGACCAACATCGACGACAAGTTCAAAGAGGCCGTGTTCTCCATCACCTTTAACCGGAAATGCCTTAGCCACCTCACTACGTCCACGTCTGGCAGTCATAGAATAATAGACAACTATTTTTTCATCTTTACTAATTTCGATCCCATACTGGGCTAGTTCGTTGATTTGCTGATCTGTTAAACTAACATGTTGCTTTTCAACCCATCCGAAAAGATGGCCTTTTTTCATTTCATGAAGAGCCATTTCTTGACCATGTTCAGTATGTGGGGTTTCTGCACAACCACATGGTAATAAAATAATCAGCATACATACAAACCACTTTTTCACAATGTCCCCACCTTCTTTCAATGCAATGGCCCTAGTCGCTGGTTCAATCGTCCTCGATTGAACCGAAACATTTGGTATATTTTCATTTTATAGCAGGTATTCATATCTATAGCTCAGTTCAAAATGTATGGTTCAATCTGCAAGATTGAACCAGCCAAGGGACGAATTATGGAGTTTTTCATATTGTTACCCTAAAAGTCTCAATCCAAAATTATCCCCTTGGCCAGTACATGATGATAACCACACCAATAAGGGCAATAAAACCGCCAATCAGGTCAAATTTGTCCGGGGCTATCTTGTCAACCTGCCATCCCCACAGAATGGAAAGAACTATGAATACGCCACCATAGGCGGCATAAACCCGGCCAAAATTTGCAGGCTGGAATGTTGGTATAACGCCATAGATAACCAGCACAATCGCTCCGAATAAACCGACCCAAATACTCTTACCCGCTCTTAGCCAGAGCCATACCAAATATCCTCCGCCAATTTCGCATAATCCGGCAAGAACAAAAAAGAAAATTGACCTGGCAATCTCAATTTTTTCCATTTTTTACTACCTTTATATTTCTTTGCGTTCTTTGCGCCTTTGTGGTGAACCGTTACGATAAATCTTTTTGCTCTTCATTATTGTCCCCCAATTTTAACCACTGCCAGCCTTTCGATATCCGCAATCAACAGGTTTAGATTTTTTAGGGATTCTATATATGAAATCCTCGTCTCGGCCCACGTCCTCTGGGCGTCAAGCAGGTCTATATAATTAAACTCACCCTCTTTGTATCCCCTTTCTATTAATTTCAGTGATTCTTCTGCCCTGGGCAGTATCTTGTCTCTGAATTCAACGACACGCCTTCGTTCCACATTGTATGAATTAAAATTCTTTTTTAACTGAAAGAGCAGTTCGTTGTAAACAGATTGATTCTCGCTTTTCGCCTTTCTTGAAAGGGCCTTACCCTTTTGTATATTCCCCTGGTTACGATTAAAAAAAGGGGCGGGTATCTCAATGCCCATCTGAACGGTGTCCACGTTTTCCAGTGAAAGCCGTTTATAGCCTGCCGATACATTGATGTCAGGTATAGCCTGTCTTTTTTCTAACGTCAATTGCGTTTCTGCTATTTCAACACCCTTCTTTGATGCCTTAAGGAATGGTTGATTACTCTTCATATTTAATTCAAGCTCATGAAGCGATAGTTCTCCAGGTTTTGTTAAGAGATTTCCCATCACACCATCGACGATCTCTTCTGGAATGCCCATCACTGTCTGTAACTCTTTTATAGAATTTTGGAGATTGCCTTCGGCATTGGATACGGAATTTCTTGCCTTCGATAATTCCACCTCTGCCCTGAGGACGTTCGTAATAGCCACCTCGCCCGCATCAAACCTGACTTTCTCACTCTCATAAATACCTTTTGCAATTTCTTCTACTTTCTTTGCAATGGAGTAACCTTCCTGGTCAGCTACAACTTTATAAAACGCCTTCTTTGTGTCGGCTATAACAGCCAGTAGAACGGTATCACGGTCTAATTCGTTTTTCTCTTTTGATTTCTCGCTTACCTTTATTCCTAGTCCCCTTTTGCCGCCTGTAATAATTGGCTGAGTGATACCAACAAGGTTTTG
>MHZD01000023.1:0-12501 GCA_001828645.1 Planctomycetes bacterium RIFOXYC2_FULL_41_27
CGGTACAGGTAATTCCCCATATTACCAATGAAATCATTGAATGCATACAGAAACTTGACGGGCCGGACACGGACGTGGTTATCTCTGAAATCGGTGGAATTGTGGGTGATATAGAAAACCAGCCATTCCTCGAAGCGATCAGACAATTTGGTCAAAAGGCAGGCAGGGAAAATGTGCTCTATATTCATTTAACACTCGTTCCCTACCTCAGCGCTGCGGAGGAGATAAAGACAAAACCCACACAGCACAGCGTGGGTATGATGCGGCAGGCCGGTATCCAGCCTGATATTCTTATTTGCAGGATGGAAAAACACCTGAGTGCAGAGATAAAAGAAAAATTATCGCTCTTTTGTAATGTAGACAAGAATGCAATTATCGAGGAGCGGGACGTAAAACCATATCTCTATGAAATTCCGTTGATTCTCGTTGAACAAGGCTTGGACAAGCTTATTATCCAGAAATTAGGGCTGGAAACCAATGGAGAAGACATCTCTAAGTGGTTGTCGATATTGGACATACTGAAAAATCCCAAGCAAGCAACAGAGATAGCTATTGTTGGAAAATACATATGTCATCAATCGGCGTACGAATCAATTTATGAATCACTCATTCATGGTGGGATAGGTAATAATGCAAGGGTGAGGATGAGGAGGGTAGAATCTGAGGATGTTGAAAAAAATGGAGCCAGGGCAAGCCTTGAAGGGGTGAGAGGCATCCTTGTGCCTGGCGGGTTTGGAATGCGCGGCGTTGAAGGAAAGATTGAGGCGATACAATATGCAAGGGAAAATAAGATTCCTTTCTTTGGTATATGTCTCGGATTACAGTGTGCCGCTATCGAATTTGCGAGGAATGCGTGCAATCTGAAGGATGCGAATAGTACAGAATTTGATGTCAATACCCCCCATCCTGTGATAAGTTTACTGGAAGAACAGCGTAAGGTGTCTGGTAAGGGTGGGACAATGAGGCTGGGGGCACAACCTTGCATTCTTCAGACAGAGACAAAGGCATTCAAGGCGTATGGAAGGCAAAACATATCAGAGCGGCATCGACACAGGTATGAATTTAATAATGCCTATAAAGAGATATTTTTAGCCAGCGGTATGGTTTTTAGCGGGCACTCACCCAACGAACAATTAGTGGAAATCATGGAACTCAAAGACCATCCCTGGTTTGTGTGTGTACAGTTTCATCCCGAATTTAAGTCAAAGCCCACAAATCCACATCCATTATTTAAAGAATTTATACGTGCATCCCTATCATTTTGATAGGCGATGGCTTGATTGGCATACTTTTGTCGTAATAGTTCACCGAAAGGGGACCTGAGAACACAGAGAAATGCGGATTCCTCCCCCTGTCCCCCTCACGGAGGGGGATAAAGGGGAAGGGGAAAAATCCTCATAACTTCTTTGTCTATTCTCTAACAACCTCTGAGATCTCGGCGTTCTCTGCGGTGAGCTGAGCTGTTACCTTTTGTAGTGAGGTGCGTAAATAATTGCTCAGGGATGAATTCCCAGGGTATTTGCAATCCGGCTAAATTCTTCATTATTGTGAAAGGTAATTGTAATCCTCCCCCTGCCGTTCCTTTCTCTGATTGTCACCTTTGTCCCAAAAAATCTTCTGAAACGGTCTTCCAGGTCCTTGACATGAGGTGTGGAAGTCTGTGTAGTGATTGATTTGTGGGGTTTAAGCTGTTTTTTTCCCATCGAAGAAATCATCTCGGTCTGTCTCACAGAAAGGCCTTCTTTGATAATCTGATCACAAAGTTTTATCTGCAATTCTTTCCCTTGAACGGACAGGATTGCCCGTGCATGTCCCATTGATAGTGTTCCACGTGAAACATTATCCTGGATTTCCTGCGGTAGCTCCAGTAACCGGAGATAATTGGTTACAGAACTGCGATCTTTTCCCATGGCCTTTGCAACCTGTTCCTGTGTGAGGTCAAATTTATTAATCAATTCCTTGAACCCTTTTGCCTTTTCGATGGGATTGAGATCTTCCCTTTGGATATTTTCTATTAATGCAATTTCCAGGCTATGCAGTCCATCGATGTCTCGAACGATGGCAGGGATTTCTTTCAGTCCAAGTTGTTTTGCCGCCCTCCAGCGGCGCTCGCCGGCTATTAACATGTACCCGTGCGGGAGGGGTCTTACGATAATCGGTTGTAAGATGCCGTGTTGTTTTATAGATTCCACAAGTCCCTGCATCTCCTCGTCATCAAAGATGTCGCGCGGCTGTGCGGCGTTAGGCTGAATATCCTTCGGGTTTAATCTCATAATTACGTCTTGTCCTGCTTGTGCTTCTATTCCAATAACACCGCCGAGCAAAGATTGCAAACCGCGACTGAGGTTTTCCTTTTTAGACATGATGTGAACTCCTTTTATGGTTGGTTTTCAGTTGAATTTCCATCTTGGTGATGCTAGTATCTAGTTTACTTTTTTGTGGTAAATATGTTTCACGTGAAACATTAAATTAAATCTGGAACTCAGGAACTCACGAATGATTTTCTTAAACAGAAAAATACTCTTTTTCTTTTTTCCTGAGTTCCAGAGTTCCAGATTTGTACTTTGATGTCTTAGAAAATAATGAACTTATAACCACCCCTCTTTCCCCTCCTTCGCAAGGAGGGGGATTAGGGGAGGTGAGATAAATGCCTTTTCAATGTCCTCCTTCGCAAGGAGAGGAGGAAGGGGAGGTCTTCCGCGGGTTACTTGCCATACTGGTTATGGTCACGAAACCCGCATGAATAAAATGAAAATTCCTGAACATCAAGTTAGTATCTTACAAAAAATATTTTGACACTTTTAGCAAAATTTTACGATGTACGAATTACGATTTATAATTTTATTAAATCCCAGACCGTAAATCGTTCGACTGAGCGTTCGTCTGAGCTCACGCCGAAGACTCATGACGAAGTCTAAAATCGTAAATTCCTATTCAAGGACTCTTCCGACTCGTTCGGGTTAGAGTGAGTGTATCCGTTTTTTTTGAAATTGCAAGGTTTTTTTGATGAATAAATGCATATTTACCATTACTGTTAGTACTGCCAGGGAGGTTACACGGCAGGCTATATTTTATTGTATTGTCTTTGGCGGTATTTTGCTGATACTCTTCTCCTTTTCTTTTACCCTGTTTGCCTTTGGCGAAGAGACGAAGATGATAAGGGAAATGGGCATATCGACGATTACCATTTGCTGCCTCTGCCTTACGTCACTGAGTGCGGCAAATGCAATATCCAGGGAGATAGAAAAAGGCACCATCATGACGTTACTGTCTAAACCCGTAAGCAAAAAATCCATTCTTTTAGGTAAGTTTTTTGGGATACTGGCGGTTGTATTCCTTGCATTTATGGTGATGGGTATTTTTATGACCGTTTCCCTGTGTGTAAAGGATTCCCTGGAATATCACATAAGCTTATCGACCTCATTTGCAAAGGTTGGTTATGCTGCCATTTTCCGGCTTGTATTTTCATTTTTGCAAGTTTCCATCATGTGTACTATTGCAATTGCTGGGTCTATTTATTTGCCTCTGGTATCCAATCTTAGTTGCTGTATGTTTATCTATATCATCGGGAATTTAACGCATTTTTTCCTGTATCTATTTCAAGGAAATGAAGGTGGTTTTTCATGGTATGTAACGTTTTTTTATGTGTTCTTTCCTAATCTGGAGAGTTTTTATACCATAGGCATGGAAAGTGGGTCTGTAAAGCCATTTAGTGTGGGTTATATGGTATTGTTGGCGCTGTATGCTATTTTATATATGACATTTGTCACAACACTGGCTTGTGAGTTTTTTGATAAAAAGGAATGTGTTTAAACAGCAGTATCTACTTAATTCGAAAGGACTTATGATTGAAATATGGGGTGGTGGGAGATATCCACAGTAATTATGATGCCTTAATGGCTGTTGTTGGTGAGTTACGGCAGGAACACGTTGACAAAATATTGTGTGTTGGAGATATCGTTGGCTATGCCGCCGAACCGGCAATGTGTATTGATTTAGTACGTGAATTAAATTGCACCGTCGTAGCAGGGAACCATGATTACGCTGTGGTAGAAAAATTTCCCGCGGACTATTTTCATGCTGATGCAAGGGATGCAATTGTGTGGACTGCAAGGCAACTCTCGAATGAGTGCCTGGAGTTCTTAAAAAAAATGCCACTGGTTGAAGAGTTGGACGACATTACTCTTGTGCATGGGTCTTTGAATCGCCCCGAATTTTTTGACTATATTAGAACCGTAGTTGATGCGCGACTGAGTTTTGATTTGTTAAAAACACCAATTTGTTTTTATGGTCATACGCATATTCCATTGGCGATTTATTTGAAAAAAGGAAATATCCATGTAGACAGAGGGCATGTTTTTGATGTAAAAAAAGCGGACAAAGTACTCATAAATGTTGGCAGTGTAGGGCAATCGCGCGACTGGGACATCAGGGCTTCTTGTGCGATTTATGATACAGACAAAATGACTGTGGAGATCAGGCGAGTTAAATATAATATCAACAGTGCCGTACAAAAGATTTATTCAGCCGGTTTACCCGCAGTAAATGCTTTACGATTAATGTAGAATACCAAAGTCACTCGGTCAAGTATACTATTTAACTAACTGATCACAAACTTACTTAAAGATGTACCAAGTAAGCTGCATCTATATGGTCTAATTTCTCAATCTGTCGGAGACATTCCTGGGGTATCGCTGCATCCACATTTACAATTGTGATAGCGTTGCCTCCGCTTTCTTTCCTGCCAAATGTCATGTGGGCAATGTTTATTTTTTTATTACCCAGAACGCACCCAATATTCCCAATTAAACCTGGTTTGTCCTTACCAAAGAGGATGAGCATGTGTTCGTCAAGTGCAGCCTCTATCCCGTAACCGTTGATATCGACAATCCTCGGCTCATTTTTCCCAAAGACTGTTCCCGAAACTGTGGTTTCACCATCTGAGGTGTTTATTTTGGCCGTAACGAGGCTCGTAAAATCGCTAACACCTGTTGTTGTTGTGACATTAATTTTGATACCTCGTTCTGCCATAAAATGAGGTGCGCTAACCAAATTAACACCTTCTTCAAGGGCGGGCTTGAGTAGTCCGACCATGAGACTATCGGTAACGAGGTTAATATTTTTCCTGGTGATTTCCCCCGTATAAATAATATCCACATTTTGTAAGCCTCCTTTTGTGATCTGCATGAGGAGCGAACCCATCCTTTCTGCCAGTATTATATAGGGTTTCAGGATGTTGTATTCTTCCTGATTATAAGGAGGTAAGTTTACAGCGTTTCTGAAACCTTTCCCAGTGAGTGCATCGGCCATTTGCTCGGCTGCTTCAACGGCTACCGCAAATTGCGCCTCTTCGGTAGACGCGCCTAAGTGAGGCGTTATTATTACCTGTTCTAATTCGAGGAGTTTGTTACCAACGGGTGGTTCTACATCAAATACGTCTATTGCGGCGCCAGCAACTTGACCACTTTTAATGGCGTTGTACAGGTCTTCTTCGGAGATGATTCCACCTCTTGCACAATTGATAATACGAACGCCCTTTTTCATAATCGGAAATTCCTTTTGGGTTATAAGGTTTCTCGTCTCGCTGTTAAAAGGGACGTGAAGCGTAATATAATCCGCCTGTGAGAGTAATTCTTTCAGACTCTTTACGGCATGGATGCTGTATTGTGCTGTAATTTCCGGAGAGATAAAAGGGTCATACCCGATTACCTTCATCTCTAAGGCCACGGCGCGTTTTGCGACCTGTCTTCCAACCCGTCCCAGCCCAATAATACCGAGGGTTTTCCCGGCGATTTGTATACCAGTAAATTTTTTCCTTTCCCATTTTCCTGCTTTTGTCGAAGCACAGGCTTGAGGGACAAAACGTGAGAGAGAAAAGAGCAAAGCCACGGTATGTTCGGCAGTCGAGGTAATGTTGCCTTCCGGGGTGTTCATGACCACGACGCCTTTTTTGGTAGCGGCTGGGACGTCTACGTTGTCGACTCCAACGCCCGCACGGCAAATAGCCTTCAGCCTTTCTGCCTTTTCCAACAGCGGGGCTGTAATCTTTGTGCCGCTGCGTAGTATAATCCCCTCGCAATCGTTGATAATAGTTTTTAACTCGTCTGCTTTTATACCGGGTTTTTTTAATACCTTGAGTCCGGCTTTTTCCAGGATTTCAATGCATATATCCGGAAGTTCATCTGCAATTAAAACCTGCATGTCATCCTTTCCCGAATAATAATTGTCTTCTTAAAACAAACCTACATATAATGATCGTTAGCAGCGATAAGCAAAACTGTAACAGTTCACCTCCCCACCTAAACCTCCCCATCAAGGGGGAGGAATACAAGAGGACAATGAGTATTCCCCGCCAATGGTGGGAGGGGTTAGGGGAGGAGGTGAACTGTTACGTAAAACCAAACAGCATTCTTATTATTAGTTATGCTCATGCGATGAAACTTAAACAACCATGTTAACAATTTTATATTTTAAAATCAATTTTAAACTAACTGTCTTTCTATACAGATAAATATTTGAGATACAAGGATTTTTTTGTTAAACTACTTATCATCTTTTTAAAAATAACATTTTCAGAATGGAGTATTATCAATGAAAGGTATGCTTCCTGTATTCTTAATAAGCGTATTTTTACTCTTCGTCCTTTTAGGTGTAAAGAATGCGGATGCCCAGGAAAAAGGCGAGTCACAGGACGTCTTGAAGGAGTTGAATGATTTTCAAAAATCCCTTTCTAACTGGATGAAGAATCTGGATACACTCGGATCACAGTTTATCTCACTTCAAAAAAATGTAAGTGAGAGTTTAGCCCCTTTAAAAGAGTTTGATAAGATGATAAAAGGAATTGACGAGAAGTTAAATACTAGCATGTCGAAGATGGCGTCGCTTGAGAAAACCACGTCTATTGCCGAGGTCAAAGGGATGCTGGATTCCTTTGGCAAGACCTTTGATGTCTTAAAAAAATTATTATCAGATCTTGCGAAACGGGTTGAAGACCAGGAAATAAAAGCTGCGGTGCTTGAGAGAAGATATCAAGAAGCGCAGAGACCGTTAGAACCTATTAAGAAGGCTATCGAAGATTTAAATAAGTTGGTGACGGATAAATCGAATGAACAGGAGAAAAAAATTACTTCTCTTGAAGACAGCATTAAAACTCGTGTAGCTTCTTTAGATAGTGCGATGAAAACCTTTGAGGGGCAAACGAAGACTGTTTCTGATTTGGAAATGCGGATGAAAAAAGTAGAAAAAGCAGGCGGTGTGAGTGCTGGCACGGCAACAGCCGAGGTTCCTCCTGTCGCGCAAGCGCAGGCAGCAATGGGAACCGGGACGGCAAAGGTTGCAGAAGGAACAGAAACAGCAGCTGTAGCAGAAGTAGCAAAGGAACGCATCCCTACGCCTGAAGAAGAGGGTTTTAAAGAGATGGAGGATGGTTTTTATATACGAAATGTTAATCTTTTCCCCTTTGGCTCTTCTTCGCAGATAAAAGGAGAGATAAAGAATTTCTCGGATAGAGACAGGAGTATCGCTGCGTTTACAATTAAAGTCTATAATGCTTCTGACATGCTCCTATTTACGCAGGATTTTTCAATCAAGACTTTCAGGAAAGGGGATATCAGGGCATTCAATGAAATTATATCCGGGTATACACCCCTGGATATTGCAAGGTATGAGATTATGCCGAAGCGGAGATACTAAAATTTGAGTAAATACAAAGGTTTCATAATTTTGCTTATCGTGTATCTTGTAGGCGCTTATTTAGCGGGAAAATTGTTAGCCGAGGAAGAAAAGCGTCCAACATCAAAAGAGTCGCCTGCTGCCGTAGATAAGTATCCTGATATGGTCTTAATACCCGCCGGTGAATTTACTATGGGTGATAACACACGCTACAATTGGACTTTTATGCTGGCGTATAATATCTATGATGGACCTGAGCACGTTGTTTATTTGGATGCTTATTATATTGATAAATACGAAGTGACTAATGAGCAGTATAAAAAATTTGCAGAGGAAACGGGTTATCGTATGCCACGTTGCTGGAATGATGCCAGGTTTAATCGGCCCAATTATCCAATTGTAGGGATTACCTGGGATGATGCCGGTGCATATGCAAAATGGGCCGGGAAGCGATTGCCTACAGAAGCTGAGTGGGAAAAAGCTGCACGTGGCACAGATAAACGTTTGTGGCCATGGGGAAATAAATTCAATAAATATAAATGTAATGTGTGGGAATCGGGAGAAGACGGACTAAGGGCGACAAAACCTGTAGGGTCTTATGAAAATGGGAAAAGCCCCTATGGATGCTATGATATGGCGGGAAACATATGGGAATGGTGCGCTGATTATTATGATCAGAACTACTATTATGTCTCTCCCTCAAGAAATCCTCAAGGCACAGAAACCGGGCAGCAGAGGGTTATTCGAGGGGGCGGTCTTCTTTACTTCGGACATTATGCGCGATGCGCCGCGCGGTATCGCGTTCCGCCATATGCACAGAGTCCGCAAATCGGATTTCGCTGCGCAAAAACACCTTAAAAATAAGTAAAATTCAGTTATCTTAGACAGGATATACAGGATTAAAAATAAGGTTACTGCTCAGCAGGTGTTATTTTTGACTACAAAAGAAATGAATAACATATAACAAGAAATGAATAATTAAAAAGTAAAAAAACACTTAAACATTTTTCATTTCTTGTTATATGTTATTTATTAAAATTAACTTACTCAATATGCTGAGTAGTTACAAAATAAGTTAAAAAGCAATCCTGTTTTATCCTGTTAATCCTGTCATAAATTAATTTAATTTATATCACGCCTGCAGTTATTTTGGTTTTGCAGTGTCTGTGTCTTTTGGCTGGTTTAGCATCTCTTGGATTTGTTTAAATATTTTCGAGTCAACACGAAGCTTTCCTTTTGTATCAGAAACACCAAGTCGCGTGGCCATATCGTCAATGTCGAGTAAATTTAAATCAAGGCTTGAGATGCCTACATCCGCAAGATTGATGTTGCGCGCGGCTTCCATAGCAACAATAATGTCGCCTCCCATACCTGCAAGCGCCTCTCTTCGGAGTCGTTCACCTTCCGCTTGTGAATATTTAATTAAAAGAGTGCCAGCTGCTTTACGTTGTTGTTTGTAAAGATCGCCTTCTGCTTTCTTCTGTACCAAGTATTTATCGGCCGCTGCAAGGAGCTCCGTGATTTTTTTTGAAGTTTCAGCATCGAGAACGGTAATTGATCTTTCTTTGTCACCGACAATTTTTTGAGCAATGGCTTCTGTGTCTGCATCTATAGTTTGAGTAATACCTCTTTGCTCGGCAGCAAGCGCCTTTGATATATTTAAAACATAATCAAGTTCCGCTAATTTAATATTTTTAATTTTCCTTTCAAGCTGCGGGTCAAATCTCATTTCAAGAATGAGCACATCAATGACATTTACATGACGCTGTAAAAGTCTCTCGGTAAGCTCTGTTTTACACTCTGCAGCCCTCTTTCGCTTTTCTTCCGGGTTATACAAGTCGCGTTCCACCATCTTTCCAAAAACGCTTCTGGCAATGTCACGTGTTTCGTTTTCAACGATTATTTTATAACGCTCACCGACGCCTATATTCTGACGCAACTTCCACGCCTCATCCTTCTTGATTTGATATTTTACTACCATATCAACTGAGACATCATAGTCATCCGCTGTTCTTAAAGCCGCCTCCTTTCGCTCATCGTGTCCCATATGAGATGGTTCTTTTGCGAGTTCAAGGGTCTGGACAGTGCTGTCGTAAATATCCCATTGATCAATGCCGGAAATTGCCCTGTGCCAGCCAGGGCCGTAATCCTTATGTACAATACCCCTGGTTATGCCCCAAATATATGTCCTCACACCTACCTGATCAACGCCAACCTTAATCACGAAGAATTTTACGCCAACAATAGATAGAGTAACAAAAACGAAAATTCCAACAGGAATAATATATTTGGTTGTAAGTTTTCCTATGTGCATTTTCACCTCTTCTCAAATAGCAATTTTAAGGTATAGAGTATATTTTAGGAATTATTACGGTGATTTATCAGGTCCCGGTGTTTATGGACTGACCAGCGCAGCATCAGGCGGTTCCGGGTACATGTAATCAATCTTTGGCGCATCTTCAATGTACTTGAACCTCTCGATACTTTGAGGTGTTTCAATACCCTGTCTGACAATTGGTATGCCTCGGATAATGGCCTGTTTTAAACGTTTGGCATATTCGAGTCTGACCATATTTCTTCCACCCTCTCCTTCCAATGCGTTGCGTAAAGCCTTAACACCCTCTGCTTCAGCCTTTACTGTTGCAAGAACTGCTTCTGCTTCTTTCGCAAGTCTTTCGTATTCAGCATCGGCTTCATATCTTTTCTGAAGCAGGTAGGCCTCGGCATCTTGTCTTTTTGCCTCAGCGCTACCTCTTGCATCCATAATACGTTTATCAACTTCTCCTCTAAACCTTGCAACTTCTACCTCTAACTTTTTCGTTTCCTCAACGATGACTTTTTTCTGATTTTCTCTGGCTGCCGAACCCCTCTTTTTTTGTTCTTCGACTTCCTTATCAGCTAACCTGCGCTCCTGTATCTTCTCGGCGTATTCACGGTAGTAACGATAATCAGAAAGGTTGATAGACGTAACATAAAAACCATGAGTCTCTAACATTTTATTGATTTCTTCTAGCGCCTTTTGCGCCTTCTGGTCACGCAGAGAGGCAACCGGGAATTCGCCCAGCGTTAATTCTCCGTAACAGTAATAACAAATGGTGCGTGTATAATCATATAACCATTTTTGTTTAAAAAAGATATCGCCAACACCCGTATTCTGGACAACATGGACTGCAAAATCGGGGTTTAATCTATATTGGATTTGTAAATCTAATACAACATCACCACCATCTATGGATTTCACGATAAGCGGAATTCCTTGTGGATGCTTTTCATCTATCTCTGCCGCTGTCATTTTTAAGATTTGTTCGCGTTTGTCTAATATATATATATCCTGAATGAAAGGATAATAAAGTATAGCGCCAGCCCGATTGATTAATTTTATGCCGCCTGTAAGATTATTTACGACCACTGCCACTTCGTCAGCAGCTATTTCTTTCCAGCTTAATTCTTTACCACCGTATATCCCACCGGCTATTATTGCAAAGGTAATAATAGCTATGATGACTTTTCGATAAATATAAAAATACCTGGCTTTTGGTTTAAAATCTTTGTCCATATCGTATCCTGGTTATTATTTTTACCAAATATACTAAGCATTGATGCTAGGTTTTAAGTTTTGAATTATAAAAACATGTTTCCATAAGGTCAATAGAAAATTAAAAAACATGGTGTCTTTGACTGCTTCAGTATTTATAACTGTATCAGTAACAATAAATTTTCCTAAATGCATTATTAAGATTTTTTTATGCTATTTTTGCTAGCTTAATTAAATCAAAGCATGATGCAAGATGATGCATATTGTAAAAAATATTTCACATGTGAAATGTAAATGCAATCAGTCTCTGGCTTTTCTCGGCTGGCATGTTATATAAATACTTTATTCTAAGCACTGACTATGTAAATGTTAATGCCCTATTTAGTGATGGAAAATGTGTTGGGAATAGTATTTGTAGATTTACCCACTAAATATAGTTATGACTTTGCATGTATGTGAGGAGGGAGGGGCGCTTGTTGGTTACAGACTGCCGATGTCCAATAATCTGCTAAAGTAAGTTGCCTTTTTATGTTATTAGCCAAGCGTATATATTTCGGAAATCCAAAGGAGGTGTCTGAGAAAACAGGAAAATAAAAATTTACTTGACACTTTTTACTTTCTTGAATATAATACGCAACATTAATTGGAAATTTGTTGTTTATGCAGTGTTTTTTAAAAGCAAAATAAGCAAAAACGTAAAACATGAGGAGGAGAAAGGAGGCCAGCTACTATAACTAATTTTATAGTACGTTATGTTTTTATTTTTTGTTATCTCTTAATTTTAAGTTGGGGTCCGATTGGTTTTATTTAAGAAAGGGAGGAAAGAAATGAAGAATGCCTTGTGGAAGACATGTATTGGTGGTTTTGCAACTGCCGTCTTCTGCGTAATGGCTTGTGCCCAGTCTTTTGGGGCAGATGCCAAGTCGATTGAAGAGATGGAAAAGGAGTTGAATGCCTTAAAGGCGTCTGTTTCGAGCTTGACGAAACAGGTTGAGTCTGTGAAAAGTGAAAAGGCAGTGGCGTCTGTGTCTTCGGATACAAAAGAAGATGTAGAGGCATTAAAAAATGAGGTTACTACTTTAAAAGAAGAAATGAAGACTGCCGCGCAGGCTGAGACACTGAAGGCAGCAGACATTGCAGGCAACGTGTATTCAGAATTTGCAAAGAAGGTGAAATTAGGCGGGCAGATTAGAACAAGGGCGGAGTATGCTAATGGGTTTTACAGCTTTCCAGGGGATTTGACTTTACCTGGTTTCACTTTTGGAGCCGTACCAGTTGCTGGCGCTGCCGCAGGC
>MHZD01000023.1:12513-13414 GCA_001828645.1 Planctomycetes bacterium RIFOXYC2_FULL_41_27
AGCGGTATAGATGATGATTACGTGTTAAACCAGACGAGGCTCTGGGCAGATGCTGATGTAAATGAACATTTAAGAATATTCATCCAGCTCCAGGATGCCAGGGCTTTTGGTGTGGAAGGTACGACTGTTGGTTTTGCCGCTGATGGTGCTAACAACCGTATCGATATCCATCAGGGTTATTTTGATTTAAAGAAACTCTTTGACCTCCCCTTAACGGTAAGGGTGGGGCGTCAGGAAATCATCTGGGGTGATCACAGGGTTATCGGTAACCTTGTCTGGTCTAACCAGGGTCGTGTATTTGATGGCGGCAGGTTCCTGTGGGATACCGATGCCATCCATGCCGAGGCATTCGCCGTAAAGGTGGATGAGCATGGTTATTTGGGTAACCCGTTAACCGCCGCCGCCGCTGGCGGTGAGAGGGACTATGATGCCGACGAGAGTATATATGCAGCTCAATTGGCATTTAAAAAGCTCATCCCGAGCGCCTTGTTAGAGCTTATGTATATCCATAAGAATGACCAGGATAGTCGAGCCAACAGCGCTATAGCAACTGGCTATGCAGTCGCTGGAGACAGAACCGTTCAAATTCATGATATTGGCGCAAGGCTAGATGGAAAAGTTCATGGATTAGATGCAATAGATTATACATTAGAAGCCCACGGCCAGTTCGGTGATTATGCCGATCAGGATCAGGAGGCTTGGGCATTTGCAGGCAGGGTTGGATATACCTGTAAAAATGTAGCATGGAAACCCCGTATCGGTTTTGAATATGCTTTTGCTTCTGGTGACGATGATACAACGGATGGTGATCACGAAACCTTTGATAACCTCTATCCTACAAACCACTGGCAGGGTAACTACGGTTTTATCGATGTACTCTCATGGCAGAACATGCATGACT
>MHZD01000023.1:13520-13720 GCA_001828645.1 Planctomycetes bacterium RIFOXYC2_FULL_41_27
TCAACTTGCTGCTACACGTCCAGCCGGCGGTTTTACATCTAACGATGACAATCTGGGGCAGGAAGTGGATTTGACGGTAAGCTATCAATTGTATAAAAATGTAGGTATCCTTGCTGGCTATTCCTGGTTCAAAGCTGAGGACTGGATCGAGGATAACATCGGTGACTTTGATACCAATTGGGGCTACATACAAACCACGG
>MHZD01000024.1 GCA_001828645.1 Planctomycetes bacterium RIFOXYC2_FULL_41_27
AATCCATAGTGCAGCGAAGCTGCAACCAAAAGGCCCCTCTCTTTCCCCCCTTCGCAAGGGGGGACACAGGGGGGGAACTTTCCTAACAAAAAGACAATATACAATTTATGGAACTTATACTCGATTCTCTCGAAAGTTTGATTTATGTATACGAAGAGATATTCTGGCTTAAAGAATGTTTCGCCATACTAAAATCCTTAATTGTATTTGTTTTAGTCTGGTGGATCATGAGGTTGCAGTACAGAATGGAATTAATTCTGTATCTGGGAACCATTATTGGCGTTGCTTGTATTTTTTTTGGTGACATAGGTTATTGGAGCGACAACGACGTACTGAAGCTTATTGCCCCCGCTTCGTTATTCTTGCTTGCATACAATAAAAAACAGAATAATGATGCTCTATTATTTATATTTCTTATTCCTTACTTCATTACCTCGTATGAATTTTATAGAAGTTCCTATTATGTAATGATGTCCATAGTATCGCATGCGCTCGTTATTTCTAGCATTGTCATTGTCAAACAGAATATGTATCTCTCATTGTTTATTAGCGCTGTGATTGGCATACTCATCAATTTCATAGGCGCTAACTACCCTCCAGGAACCAACGATATCCTGCTGAATCCGGCGTTGATTACCCTGGCTGCAAAGGGTCTCGAACATTACACGAAAGATAACAGATATACCGATTTTTTAAAATCCTTCTGGGCAACACTCATGTGTTTTGCCTATTTCGGTAGCTGGGCATTTCATTACATAAAACCAGTCTTTCCGCTTTATCGTCATTAAAAGCAGAGGTAATTTTTCTGTCTTCTTAAAGTGTCCTGAGATGAACGATTGCCCTTCATTTACCTTGACATACTCGAACTCCTTACCTATAATTCAACTAAAATACATCTCAAGTCTTTTTGGAATAAGTCGTGACAGGGTATTGACTCATATCGAACGTAAAAAATCGTTGAAACCACACATTTGACAGGGAACTCATGGTGAATACTAAAGCTCAATACACATATAAAAACCGTGAATAAGGAAACTGTTTTTACTAAAAGCATAGAAACGAAAATTATTCAATCCTTCAAACCCACTATTCGACAATATTGGTTAATCTTTGCCATTTTAGCGTTTTCTGTCTTTTTGGCATTTACCGCATTTGGAATAAATACTATTACCGGATTAAGTATATTGTCGATGTGCGGTTTTATTATCATCTATATTATTCTTTCAGTCTTCACAACGAGATATGTAATCACGAATCAGGGAATTTTGATTAGAAAAGGCCCTTTTTCAAGAAAATTTAAGGAAATAAACTATTGTGACATTAATAATATCTCCATTAAACAAGGGTCGATGCAAAAACGATTTAAAATCGGCAATCTCACTATAAACACGGGAAGCGTCAGCCGTGTGTTTAAGGGGATTAGAAATCCTCACCAAATAAAGGAACTCATCAACAAAGAGAAGGCCTCTGAGTATGAAAGGCGCACCTTATTAAGAAAAATATTGTAGATATTTCCGGATTATACTGTGCCCAGACACTTCATAAAATATATCTACTCGGGTATTTTTGCTATCTCTTTCTTCTTATGTCTAAAAATTACAATTCCTTCCCTTGCAGTTATTTGCAAAATGGCAGGTTAAATGATGCCACAGCAGATATGGAAAAAATAATTGAGATTAATCCAAAGTAGTCTGCAGCCCATCACAGGCTGGGAGCAATCTACCAAAAGCAGGGACATTTCGATGAGGCAATTGCCGAATATAAACGAGCATTGGAAATATCACCCGATCTTAAAGAGGCGTTAATCGGTTCGGAAGACACCTATCGGTTAAAAGAAAAAAAGACGAAAAACCAGGGAAGCAGGGGAATAAGAAAAAGATAGGTTATATATTCAGGGAATTTCAAAGTTATGTAATTGTAGAGCGAGATTTATCTCGCCTTGAAGCGACTAAAAAGGGAATCAACAGAAAAGATCAGGGTATTGCACGTAATTACACGCCTTGAAAGGGGCGGTGCACCGGCCGTCCTTCTTGAAGTGTTGCGACGCTGCGACAAACGGTAGTTTGAACATCATACAGCAGCAGGGTATGCACCAGAGCCTGAAAAAGATATGATTGCATTTGCCAGAGGCATTATTTAACTTTTAAAAGATACCTCTCTTGCCCTTCAAATGGCTGAATGCGGATATCAGCGATTGAATGCCTGTTTTGATATCAGAGAAACGGTATCAAAAACAGAGCATTTGTATAAGGAATTGTTAGAAAGGAAATTGTGTGGAGATGTCAATTAAAGAAAACTTAGAGCGAGTAAAACAAAACATTGCTAATGCAGCCGTGAAGGCAGGTAAAAGGGCTGAAGATATTATCCTTGTTATGGCCACAAAGACGGTGGATCCAGAACGGATACGCGAAGCCGTCAGGTCCGGAGGTCGTATTATTGGAGAAAATAAGATTCAGGAGGCCTTGAAAAAATACGAGGCGCTAAAGGACGAGGGAGCGGAATGGCATTTTATCGGACACCTGCAGACGAACAAGGTCAAAGACGTTTTGAAATTCGCAGACATGATCCATTCTGTGGATCGATTATCTCTGGTAGAAAAGTTAGACCAGCGACTTCAGCATGAGGGACGCTCAATGGATATCCTGGTACAGGTCAACACCTCTCATGAGGAAAGTAAATATGGTATTTCACCTGAAGAGGCAATCTCTTTGGTCAGGCAAACCGCCAAATACGATACATTAAAGATATATGGGCTTATGACCATTGGCCTCTTTACGAAGGACGAAGTAAAGATTC
>MHZD01000025.1:0-5547 GCA_001828645.1 Planctomycetes bacterium RIFOXYC2_FULL_41_27
CGCATTACCATTGAGGTCATGCGTGGCTGTACGCAGGGATGCAGGTTTTGTCAGGCCGGTATGAGCAAACGGCCTACGCGGCCTCGTACGGTAGAAAATGTCTTAAAACTGGCGGAACTCTCTTATGTAAATACTGGACACAACGAGATTTCCCTGGCGTCTCTTTCTATCAGCGATTATCCGTTCTTAAAACGTCTGATGGAACAGATGAACCAGGTATTTATTCCGAGGCATGTAAATATCTCTTTTCCTTCGTTACGGGTGAATGAGCAGCTTGTCCTATTGCCTTCCATGCTTAATACAGTTCGCAAATCGGGGCTTACTCTAGCGCCGGAGGCGGCAACTCCTGCCCTGAGAAAAATTATTAATAAAAATATTACCGATGAAGATCTTTACAACGGTATCGAAGAGGCATTTAAACAGGGTTGGAATATGGTAAAACTTTATTTTATGGTGGGACTTCCTACAGAAACGGATGACGATATTGACGCCATTGCACGGCTTGCCTATAATGTTTCTGCCCTGAAAAAGCGTATAAATGGCTCTTTCGGGCAGGTTAATATCAGTATTGCGCCCTTTGTGCCTAAGGCGCATACCCCTTTCCAGTGGCACCCGATGATAACCCTGCAGCGGATAAAAGAGATCAGAAATAGATTGTTTGACAGGATTCGGAGAAAAAGCATTCGCATAAAATTTCACAATGCGGAGCGCAGTATCCTGGAAGGCATTTTTGCGCGGGGAGACAGAAGGCTGGGAAAGGTTATTTATCAGGCATGGCAGGTTGGATGCAAGTTTGATGCGTGGGAAGAACATTTCCAGTTTCAAAAGTGGCTGGAAGCATTCCAGAAGGCTGGGGTTGATTGGACATTTTATGTGCACCGCCAGAGAAATGACGATGAGGTCTTTCCCTGGGATCATATCAGTTGCGGTGTTGTAAAACCTTTTCTTATGCACGAAAGACAGAAATCTTTACATGAGGAAATTACACCCGATTGCCGTATAGACGAGTGTCCCGAATGCGGGAGTTGTGTGCGTTCCACTAATTTTTGTATTGTTTAAGGTTTCTTACAAAAAAGTCTGTGGAATTAAAAATTAGTAATAGTTCACCGCAAAAGGCGCAGAGAACGCAGAGTTACAACCCCCCCCAAATCCCCCTTTGTTATGGGGGACAACCGCAATAATCCCCCTTAATAAAGGGGGACTAAGGGGGTTGTTATGCGATCTTAACGTTCTTTGCGGTAATCTGAACTTTCACGAAATTATCATGGTGAACGTTTATGTTGGTCTGGGGTCGAATGTAGGTAATCGGGAGAGAAATTTATTCTATGCGTATGATAGGATTGTTACCATCAAGGGAGTAAAGCCTATAAAACTTTCACGATTTTACGAGACAGCGCCAGTAGGAGGACCTATACAGCCGATGTTTTTGAATGCGGTTCTTAGTATAAAGACTGCTATATCTCCCTTTCGACTGCTCGAACACTTCCAGCGCATAGAAACACTTATGGGCAGGGTTCGCAGGGTAAAATGGGGACCCCGAACCATTGATATTGATATATTGCTGTATGGTGATAAAATCATAAACAGAGACGACCTTGAAATTCCTCACCCATTGATGCATACACGGTTATTTGTTTTAGAACCATTGGTTGAGATAGATCCCAATGCAGTTCATCCCCTATTGAAAAAGACAGTTTTGCAATTATATAAAGAATTATGTTTTCAAGATTAGACAACTATATACTGAAGGCTTTTATTCCCACGTTTTTCATGTGTCTGCTCATTATTTCGGGGATATACATCGTTGTCGATCTCCTTCAAAAACTGGGGGAATTTGTGGATATGGGAGGAGAAGCCTTTGGCACGGGGATACGATATTATGCGTATCTCTTCCCTGTGATTATTTTCCAATTTTTTCCTGCCGTTACTTTAATAGCAATGGGTGTTGTGCTGGTAAAACTCTCCAGAAATCGGGAAATACTCGCCATGCAGGTTGCCGGTATTTCACTGTACAGGATATTGCTTCCTGTCTTTATTGTTTCGGTAGTTATGTCCTTCGCTTCATTTGGAGATCAGGAGTGGCTCATTCCACGGTTTGCTGAAAAGTTAGAAACATTACGGCAAACCTCATTCGATGATAATATCCAAAAAAATCTCCTTTTGGATGATAAGGAAAACAACGCCTTGCTTCGCGTTTGGAGATATGGCAAAAAAACGCAGCGCATGCAATCGGTTTTTATTCTTGCTCGGTATGAGAATAGAAAAAAGAAATTTACCCTGAGTGCAGAGGAAGGAAGATGGCTGGGAAATAATAAATGGTTGCTTGCAAAGGTAGTGAAGCACGTTTATGACGAACGTGGGAGATGGATTGCACCTGTACAACAAATCGATAGTCTGGAGTTTGAATCTATGATAACTCCTATGGAACTGGGGAAAATAAAGCTAGATCCTAGTTTGTTAAGTTTTGAGCAATTAAAGGAACTCTGTAAAACCGAACCTGATAATCCAAGAAACAGCTTATTGTTTCATTCCAGAATTTCGTATACCCTTACTCATTTTGTGTTGCTTTTACTGGGTATCCCGCTCGTGGTCGGATTTGAACGACTGAGTAAAAATTTATTTTTACGTGTGGGGTTGTGTGTCCTTATTTGTGGTATTTTCTATTCGCTAACCTTTGTCTGCTCAAACCTGGGCACCACAGGAATGCTTCACCCTATATTGGCGGCTTGGTTGCCTACCATTATTTTTGGTTCTGTGGGATTATTGTTTTTTGATATGATGAATATGTGATATGGCTATAACTGACTATGCACATGCCTTATTAGACCTCTTTTATCCTCGATACTGTCTCCACTGCAAACGGAATTTGAACGATTCTCACGAACTCTATATTTGTGAGGATTGTAATAAACAGATTCCCCTTATTAATGAATTTCGTTGTGTTCGCTGCGGGTCGGCCATAGGACCCTATAGTGCATTGATGGCGAAAGAAGGTTGTACTGTGTGCAAAGGAAAGCATCTTCACTTCGACACCATGACAGTCATCGCTCATTACGATGGGGTCATGAAAACGATGATACACAGGTTTAAATATGCCAGGCAGAAATTTTTATTTCGCATCCTGAATGATTTCGTGATAACACATAAAAAGCTGAAAGAGATTGTTCCAGATATAGATGTTGTCGTACCGGTGCCGCTTCATTGGTTAAAAAAAATACATCGGGGATTCAATCAGTCAGAACTTCTGTCTTTTGGAATTCAAAGATACTTTTCGAAACCCATATCCACAAACAACCTCTGCCGTATTAAAAACACGGAGTCACAGACACATCTATCAAGAAGTCAACGGCAGGTAAATATCCACAATGCTTTTTTTGTTAAATATCCAAGATTATTTCAGGGGAAAAAGATTTTACTGGTAGACGATGTCTTAACTACTGGGGTAACCGCATCGGAGTGCGCGAAGAAGCTAAAAGAATCCGGCGCCAGGTCAGTTCATTTACTTGTCATTGCAAGTGCGGAACATAATCGTTAGGGCATGTAATTTTAATTTCCTTGACTGGTAATTTTTAATAAGTAAAATAATATATTTTAGAATGTTCAAATTATTTATATTTTAAGAAAGGATTTTACCATTGGAAAATATTACAATTGTTGCCAGGCATCTGGGTATAACAGAAGCAATTAAAAATTATGCCTTGCAAAAGGCCGAAAAAATAAAAAAGTTTTTTTCATGGATCTTGCAGATACAGATTACTCTGGGTATTGGCGGTGACAATAGCCATATTGTTGAAATGATTGTTTCTGTATCGAGAGGACCCACATTGGTTGCGGAGGTAGCGAATCCTGACATGTATCGTGCGATTGACCTGGCAGTAGATAAGGTTGAAGCTCAACTGAAAAAACACAAAGGTAAAATCCAATCAAGGATTGTCCGCAGAAAAAAGCCTGCAATCACTGAAATGGGGGGGACAGAAACCGGACCGGAAGCATAATGGAAAGCAATTCTTTTGGAGGAATTTTGTAGTATGAAATTGACCGATTTTATTGTGGAGGACGCTATTATTACTGATCTCAAAGCTACCGAAAAAGAGGCAGTAATTAAAGAAATGGTGTGCGCGCTGAAAGATGCACGGAAAATTAATAGCAAGGATGTTGAAAACGTCATCAAATCTCTTATGAAACGGGAGGAATTGGGTAGCACGGGCATAGGGAAAGGTGTGGCTGTTCCACATACAAAACACGACTGTACGAAAAAGATTATTGGAACGATTGCACGATCAAAGCAAGGGGTTGATTTTAATGCCCTGGATGGCGAGTCCGTACATCTCTTCTTTCTTTTGCTTTCCCCGAACGATTCTGCAGGTTTACATCTTGCCGCACTTGAAAGAATATCTACCGTTATCAGGGATAATGATTTCCGTCGCTTTATGCGTGAAGCTAATGGTAAAGCGGGAATGATTGAGATATTAAAAGAGGGTGACGGTATCCACGTTTAACCTAAAAACTCCCTAGTTCTCTTTGCGCCGGAAAAAAAGAAAAGGTGCTTTTGTTTATTTAACCGGGAAAAGAGTTTAATTATAAAAATAAACTTCCTATGTCTTGTAGTATTTCACGAAGGCGTGGGATTCTGTATTAAATTTTTAAAAAAGATGTAATGAAATAGTTTGTTATGGATACGTTTTTAATAAATTCTAAAGTATTAGAACGAAAAGTAAAAATCTCGAATTCCAATGGGATGCATGCCCGGCCTGCCACCAAATTTGCTGAAATTGCCAATAAATATAGTTCGGAAATTCACGTAAGAACAAAGAACAAAGAGGTCGAGGGTAAAAGTGTTATCGATCTCTTAACACTCGGGGCAGAAAATGGCACAGAAATAGTAATCTATGCAAAGGGGATTGATGCAGTAGAGGCGCTGGATGCCCTGGAAGGGTTGGTGAAAAGTAAGTTTGAAGAAGAATTTATGGAAAGCAGAAAGGGGATCGCAGTCTCTCCAGGTGTAGTTATCCGTGAGGCCTTTTTGTTTGAAAGTGAAGGGTACCGCATCCCGCGCCATATTATAAGAAAAGAAGACGTCGAAGGTGAAGTTTTTAGGCTTGAAAAAGCCATTGAAGATTCAAAAAAAGAAATTGACGATTTAGAGAAGAAGGTATCCGAAGATTTAGGTTCTGAAATCGGCTCAATCTTTGGCACCCACAGAATGATTTTACAGGATGCGCGTCTGAAAAATGAAGTTATTGAAAAAATAAAGAAGGTCAATTTTACGCCAGAATTTGCGGTATCTCTGGCGTTGCGTGTTTACATCAGAAAATTTCAGGATGTTACCGATACTTACCTGGCGGAAAGAGTAAGTGATATCTTTGATGTTGAAAGAAGGCTTTTAAGGAATTTATTGGGTGAAAAAAGGGAAGAGCTTAAAAACCTTGCCCAGGAAGTGGTGTTGGTGGCGCACGATCTTACCCCGTCGCAAACGGCCTCACTCGATACTGAAAAAGTTAAAGGATTTGCTACCGATGTAGGTGGAAGGACATCGCATACTGCCAT
>MHZD01000025.1:5560-5716 GCA_001828645.1 Planctomycetes bacterium RIFOXYC2_FULL_41_27
TTGGGTATACCTGCCGTTGTGGGGCTTGGCACCATTACCACAGACGTTTTTGGAGGAGATACCGTAATTGTAGATGGCAATCATGGTATTGTTATCGTTAGGCCTGACGCTGAAACATTAGCAACGTATCAAAGCAAGGTCAAAAGTATCTATGTA
>MHZD01000026.1 GCA_001828645.1 Planctomycetes bacterium RIFOXYC2_FULL_41_27
GGAGGAGAGAGAAGGCGTAAAGGATAGAAAATAAGTTGACGTTTATGTTTGAACTGTTTTAAGTTGTATTTATTAAATTAGGAGAGCAATAGTATGGCAATAGGTAAAGTTAAGTGGTTTGATGCAAAAAAGGGTTTTGGTTTTATTGAGCAAGAAGGCGGTGGCGATGTTTTCGTTCACTATTCAAATATTGGCGGCGATGGGTTTAAAACACTGGAAGACGGAGAAAAGGTAGAGTTTGAAATCGTTGAAGGGGCAAAAGGTTTACAAGCTCAAAAAGTAACTCGCGTAGCCTCCTAAAAATAAATATATAAACAACCTCTTAGAGCCAGGAAGAAAGCAGCCAAGCCCATCTTCCTGGCTCAATTTTTTTAATAGAAAATGTGATCCCGTATTTAATTGGCGCAGCAGCATCCATTATTATATTTGTACCAATGGCTTTCTTCTATATACGAAGGGCTGTTAATAAGACGCGAAATCTTGAGAAAAGGGCAATAAACTCTGAAAGATTAGCCTTTGTTGGCACGCTGGCAGGAGGACTTGCCCATGAAATTAAAAATCCATTAAGTACGCTCAATATCAATCTTCAGCTTCTCAAGGAGGAACTTCAGAGTATGACAGGAGAAAACTGTAAAAGGGCATACAGGAAAACTCAAGTCTTACAAAAAGAAGTACAACGCCTGGATGAAATCCTGAATGATTTTCTAAGATTTGCGAAGGGACAAGAACTGGAACTGAAAGACCATGATATGAATGAGATTCTGGATGAGGTGGTCGATTTTGTTACCCCAGAAATCAAACAAAAAAAAATATTGATCCTAAAAAGCTATGATGCCAATCTCCCTCTGTGTCGTATAGATAGTAATCTTATAAAACAGGCAATTCTGAATATCATTATCAATGCTGAACAAGCAATGGGAAATGGCGGGGAACTTATGGTCCGTACTTCCTGGGATAAAAAATACATACAAATAGATATAACAGATACCGGCGCAGGTATTCCGAAAGACATTATTGACAAAATATTTCAAGTCTATTTTTCTACCAAAAAGATGGGAACCGGTCTCGGTCTTCCCACTGCGAAACGTATCATCGATGACCATAAAGGAATTATTTCAGTTCAGAGTGAAGAGGGAAAGGGAACCAACTTTTCTATAAAATTACCCGTAAATTTAACCATTAATTAAGGCTTATTAATGAATCACACTGTTATTCTTGTTATTGATGATAATGAAGCGCATGCAAGCGCTACAGCAGAATCATTGCAGAAGGTGGGATATAAGTGCCGTATTGCAACAAGTGGTAAAGAAGGATTAAAAATCATCGAAGCAGGAGAAATCGATATTGTAATTACAGACTTGATCATGCATGACATTGATGGCTTACAAATACTCAAAACAACAAAAGAAAGATTACCTGAAGCCGAAGTGATTCTGATCACTGGTTATGGTACAGTAGAAACTGCTGTAGATGCCATGCAAAAAGGGGCAGCTACATACCTTTTAAAACCTATCAACATTAATCATTTACGTGCAGAGGTTAACAAGCTCGTTGAAAAGCAGGGACTTGTAAGAAATAATAAAGAACTGCACAAACAACTCGACGAAAAATATGGACTGTCTGGCATTATTGGAAATAGTCCAAAGATGCAAAAGGTGTTAAACATTGTCAATCAAATTTCTGGAACAACGGCCACGATATTAATAACGGGTGAAAGCGGCACAGGGAAAGAACTCATTTCAAAAATTATTCATAATAACAGCCCTAGAAAGAATAATCCTTTGGTCGTTTTAAACGCTGCCGCCATCCCGGAAAATCTTCTTGAGAGTGAACTTTTTGGACACGAGAAAGGCTCTTTTACAGGAGCAGTGTACCAGCGGAAAGGAAAATTTGAGTATGCCAATCACGGCACGTTATTTTTAGATGAAATTGGAGATATGCCTCTTTCCACACAGGTCAAAATATTACGTGTAATCGAGGATGGTGTAGTCATGCGTGTTGGTAGCAACGAGTCCATTGAGGTCGACGTTCGCCTGATCGCCGCAACAAATCAGTATCTTGAAAAACTTATAAAAGAGGGGAAATTTAGAGAAGACCTGTACTTTAGGCTGAACGTCGTTTCCATCAAATTACCCCCTCTCAGAGAGAGACTTGAAGACATTCCACTGCTCATCGATGCATTTCTCCGTGAATTTTCACAGACACACAATAAAAAAGTCTCGATTATCTCTCCTGAGGCAAGAAAGATTCTGTATAAATATCCCTGGCCTGGAAACGTGCGTGAATTAAAAAACTGTATCGAAAGTATGGTTGTTGTAAGCATGAAAGACACCATAGACACAGAAGACATACCGGATCATATATTGCAACGCAGCAGCGAAACATCCACAGCACCCAGTCTGGTGGCTGGAATAACCATTGAAGAAGCTGAAAGGGAACTCATCAAAAGCACATTAGCTACTGTTGAAGGAAATAGAGAAGAAGCGGCAAAGATGCTTGGTATTGGCGAACGCACCCTTTATAGAAAACTGGACCAATACGGCCTTAAATAAAGATTTACACGGCATATAGATTTGGTACAATATGACAAATATTTATGTTTACAAATAACTAATTTATAAAACATCATAATAATTATGCTAGAAATTAAACTATGCGCCAATTGTAAAAGAAGCCTTTCAACAAAAGACATTGACTCTGGACATGCCGTTTATCAAGAAGATGGAAAACTACTTTGCCGAGAATGCCTGTCTCTTAATATTAAAAAAGAAAAGGGATATAAAGAAAAAGATTTTATTCTGGAATCACTGTTAAATGAAGTAAAAAACATTAATCGAACGTTAACCTACGAACCTGCCTCATGGTTAATCATTCTCGCCTCTGTTATCCAATGCTTTGTTTTTGGCTCACTTGTTTTTGCTTACCTCCATCGCAATAGTGATGTCCACGCATACCTGTTACTTGCTTTAGTATTTCAAGTAATGGCGTTAACCTTCTTTGTTATAAAAAAATAAAATCAATAACAAATTAAAAAATGTCTTGACATCATTTGTATTATTTTTATAATAAGCATTAATAATTATTTAATAATGATTACTATTTAACTAAAAAGGAGGTTTCGTATGAGTGTAAAAGTTGGACAAAATGCGCCTGAGTTTACGCTACAGGGTGTCGTAGGAGACAAATTTAAGGATGTATGTTTGGACGAGTATAAAGGGAAGTGGGTTGTGCTTTTCTTCTATCCTCTTGATTTTACCTTTATATGTCCCACAGAAATCACTGAATTTTCAAAGAGAGATAGCGAGTTTAAATCTCTGAATGCACAGGTACTTGGGGTAAGCGTTGACAGTGTTTATTCCCACAAGGCGTGGCTAAAAGAGATTGGGAATCTTAATTATCCACTACTCAGCGATATTACCAAAGAGGTTTCCAGAAAGTACGGTGTGCTACTCGAAGACAAGGGTATTGCATTAAGAGGCGCATTTATTATTGATCCGGAAGGAAAATTAAGATACCAATTAGTTCATGATCTCGGTATCGGTCGTAGCGTAGAAGAAATACTGAGGGTATTACGGGCATTACAGACAGGAGAATTGTGCCCGGTTGAATGGAAACCAGGGAAAAAGACCTTAGGCAAGGCATAAGCAAAAACAATTCAAAATAATCAAGGGTGTGTCAATCTTACTTGTAGAGGCGCATTACGTTTGCGCTTCTAGTGCGCCTGAAAGTGCGCAATGCCAGAGGGGTGAAAGTCCCCTTCAGGGAAATGCTTTCCGCCCTGTAACCGACCGTAACTGCGTCATCGTGAGATGAAGTGGGGCGCAACGGGAGGCGAATGGTTTATTCTGGTGGACAAAAGGTGTACTCAAGCGAGAACCTGAGAGCATCATGAGAGCAGGTGAAGAGTAATGGAGGGACTGCGGGAGTAGACCGACATAGCATTGAGGCGTATGAGAAAGAAGCGGAAAAGAATCTTGTGGAATTAGAGAAGATACGCAGAGAGGGAAACTACAGGGCAAAACCCGCCAAGAGGGTATGGATACCGAAGATAGGAAGCAAAGAGACAATCAGCCATAAGACAAGACGAACATCAGGAGAGGACATGAAATGTATGATAGGAGAACTCAACAAAAGCGTCTCAGAGGCTGGTATGAATACTTTAAACACAGCCACAACTTGTCCTATATTTTACCAACCAGTCTTTTGAAAAGCTTTAACAGCTTCTTTTCCTGATATATTACCCGATCTTCCCATTTTGTTATACTGTTACAAGTAGCGTTTGTTGTTCTGATTTTATTGCTATAGATGAAATAGCCTTTTGGTCTTCAGCCCAAAGCCATGCGGTAATTGCCTCTTTTATATTGTCTAAGGCTTCTTTTTCGTCTTTTCCTTGAGATACACACCCGGTAGTGCTGGACATTCGGCAACGATCCAACCATCTTCGGCTTGTTCAAGTGTAATGTGAAAGATCATATCGTTTGTCTCCTAAAATTTTTTATTGTTTGAGTTTTTTATTATATATTGCTTAATATAAATGAGGAAGTCTTTCCCCTGGATTATCACGATTTATTTTCTTTAATACTTTTAACATGTCGAATGTGTTTAATTCATGAGCTAAACCACCCGCTATGCGGGGGTGGTACTGACTTTGATTTTAAGGTTAGAAGGCAATCGATATGCTTTTCTGCCTTCGATAATGGATGTATAAACGCCTATTCTTCCTTGTTTTCTTTTGCCTCTTCCTGTTCCATCTTTTCAAGGCGCAGAATCAGCCAAACGGATGCGCCGATGGCAAAGGGAAGCAAAATGTATTGGATGATTTCGAGTTTTGATCGTGGGGTAGGAGGAATTTCAGGCAGAGGTGCTTGTGTGGACTGCGTTGATTGAGCTTGCGTGGCTGTCCCTGGTGGGTTTGTCTGTACTTCCTGAGCGTGAACAGGAAAGGAAGTAAATGCGACAGTTATTGCAAATAATAAATATAAAACTATGAATAGTTTTCTCACGGTTGTATTCCTAGCGAGGCGAAACCTCATACCGAAAAAACATTGGAACCACAGATTACACAGTGTGGAGTAGCCACAACCAAATTAACCTCCCCTCAATCCCCTCCTTCGCAAGGAGGGGATAAAGGGGAGGTCTTCTATAGACTATTTACCATATTAGTTATGGACACGAAAACCGCTTAAATAAAATGAAAATTCCTATACAATTTAAACAACCTCATTTAATAAATATTGATTTTTTATACGTTTCATACTCTTCTTGCGCTTCTTTCGTTTTACCAAGCTTGCTATAGGTATCACCCAGCAGCAGGTGCGCGCTGGCATTGCCTGGATTTAGCTCCAGAAGTTTTTCGCACGTGGCTGCAGCATCGTTATATTGCCCTTTCTGACTGTATGCAAACGCAAGATTATACCGAGCATCGTGGTTTTCAGGATTCGAGGTTATAATCTTCTTAAATATTTCGATAGCATCATCAAACATTTTTTTATCATTGTATGCAATACCAAGGTTATATGACGCATCGGCATAATTTGGATTGATTTTTAATGCCAGTTGATATGCTCCTATTGCCTTATCAGATAGTTTCCTTTCACCATAAAGACAACCCAGATTATAATAAATTCTGACATTGTTTGGATTCAATGACACGTATCTTTCAAATGCCAAGATAGCGTCGTCAGTCAGTCGCCTCTTAACATAAAAACTTCCGAGGCTGAAGTACGACTCAGCATCGTTAGGATTCAGTTCGACTACCTTTTTAAAGGAAATAATTGCCTCATTCATCATGCCAAGTTTATTGCAGGCAATTGCCTTCTTTTTATAGGCATCAACCATTGTGGGATCCATGTCCGTCGCCCTATTTAACGCCTCAACGGCGTCTTTTAACCGTCCCTGTCTTAAACATTCTACACCTTTATGATAAAGGTCTTGCGCAGTAATTGGCTTAACGACCTCTGGTGCTGCTTCCTTGGCGGCCTTGGGCGCCTGACTTTCAGCGGTGGTTGAGATAAGTTCTTTGAACTCTACAGATTTTCCAGCCTCTTTTTCTTCCTTGCCGCATCCGCAACAGGCAATAATGAGGATACAAGCAGAAAAGGTTATAACGCTGAAAACCGATTTTATAGGAAACAAAACTGCATTCAGAGACGCGTTTTTCATGTTCTTATCCTCTAATGCCTCATGAAAATTAGCAATTCAAAACGTAATTTTAGTCTTACCAGGCAAATTGTCAAGAAAAATTAAACGCAAATCTTTCGCACTTGTTTATTTATACTTTTTTGATAAGATAAAGCCGCTTTTTAGAAACAAGTGTATCCTCACAGATAGTTTTGAATATACATTTGATGCAAATTCGGAAAAATGGAAATAATGACAAGTAACACGAGGAAAGTGACGTGTAATGGCGCTTGTCGCCTGTCACTCGCCACTCGTCACTTTTTGGTTACGGCTATGGAGCATGAGAGGTAACTGTTATGGCATACGAAGATAAACATCTTGTAATTATAGGTGGTGTTGCAGCAGGGATGAAGGCGGCCGCCAAGGCTCGGCGTGAGTCGCCCGCTATGAAGATTACCGTAGTGACAGATGAACAATATATTTCATATGCAGGATGTGGCATGCCTTATTTTATCGGAGATATCATCAAGGAT